>NZ_JBDGDM010000004.1:0-121313 GCF_040908885.1 Ruminococcus sp. RTP21358st1_G6_RTP21358_211008 | reverse complement strand
CGTTGCGCCGGCGAGTGAGTAATACACATTGTCCAAATGCGTCCGCATTGAAGAACTTTTAATCAACTAAATAGCAATTATATTGTCTGGCTCGGCGCAATACCAAATTGTTTTTTATAGGCCCGGGAGAAGGTGGTATAGTCGGAGAAGCCGCTTAACTGGGCGGCCTTCAGGATGGGGGTGCCTTCGGAAATTTTTGTGCGGGCGAGAAGAAGGCGCTTGCTAATGATGTAGTTGTGGATGGTGTAACCGGTTTCCTCCTTGAATTTCCGCATCATGTGATACTTGCTCAGGTAGTATTTCCGTGCAAGGGTTTCAATGGAAAGATCTTCCGTAAGGTTGTGGTTAATATAACGTAGAAGCTCTTCTATCTGGGAATCACTGCTGTAGGAATGAGCGTCATAAATGTACTGCTTTTCCAGAAAAATGCGGTTTACATAAACCATGAACTGGGTGAAAAGAGCTGAGCCAAGAAGCTCGCTTCCAAATTTTTCGTCTTTCAGGGCAGCTTCCAGTTCGTAGAGAAGCTGCTTTAATTTTTCCTGAGTGTCAGAGTCCAGACGGATTAGATTGTAACTCCGGTCAATCGCCTTCTGAAAACAGCGGAGCAGTTCTGTGGATTTGATGTCGTCGCGGATCCATAGTACAAAACGTTCGTATGGAACCGAAAAATCAATTTCAGGTTTGTGGATGGCGTGACGGTTCACGAGGAGAATGTCCCAGGGCTTCAGGTAGTAGGACTTTCCCTCAATGTGGTAGGCTGCCTTTCCGGAAAGAAAGATGATCACCTTGTGAAAATCATGATAATGGTAAGAAAATTCTCGCTTGGTCTGGTCCTTGATGTGAAAAAGCCGGAAATCCTGCTCCAGATAGCCGGTTTTTTCAGTAGGTTCATTGAAAGAATTCATATGTTATGGCCCCTGTTTTAACTATAGTGTGTATGGAACCGCAAACTTTGCTTGCAGCTACGTTTGCGTAGCGTCATAATTCAATTCTGCGCTTGAAATATGACTTTATTATAAATGAAATACCGCATTTTTTGCAATATATTTCGCAAGTTATTCTATGTACATGGGAAAAATAAACGCTATACTGGATATATAAGATGTGATTTGAGAAAAAAGATCACGGGCGCTTCGTCAGAAAGGAATTGAAAACAATGAGAGACAGCATTATCATGACAAAATATCAGGGCTTTGGAAATGATTATCTGGTACTGGATGCGAAAAAAAACCAGCTTCAGCTGCAAGGCAAAAAAATTGCACTTCTTTGCCAGCGGGGATTCGGACTTGGAGCGGATGGTGTGCTTTACGGACCAGTTGACATTAACGGAAAAATGGGAATGCGTATTTTTAATTCCGATGGAAGTGAAGCTGCAATCAGTGGAAACGGTGTCTGTATTTTTGCAAAATATCTTATGGACAATGAGTATGTTACAGAGAAAAAATTTGCCATTGAGACCTTATCCGGAACAATCGAAGTAGAGTGTCTGAATGCCAGAGCGACAGAGTTCCGCGTAAACATGGGCAAAGCCTCTTTCCTTTCCAGAGAGATTCCGGTAACTGGCGAGGTGCGTGAGGTGATCGATGAGCCATTTACATTTAACAAGAAAGAATACAAAGCAACTTGTCTCACAGTAGGAAATCCACACTGCATTATTTTCATGGATCAGGTATCACCGGAAAAAGTAAGGGAACTGGGACCATATGTGGAAAATGCAGATGAGTTCCCGGAAAGAGTGAACCTGCAGATCTGCCGCAAGATTGACAAAGGAAATCTGGATATCGAGATCTGGGAGCGTGGCTCCGGTTACACAAAAGCTTCCGGTACAGGAAGCTGTGCGGCAGCCATTGCAGCCTACCGGAAAGGTCTGATGGAAAACAGAATCAATGTAAACCAGCCAGGTGGTATGATCCAGATCGACATTAAAGAAGACGGAACTATTTTTATGACAGGAACTGTTGGATATATTGCGGAGATGAGCGTGGCTGAAAGCTTTTTCTCATAGAAAGAAAATATGGTGTATGGCGCATCCAAACGGCCGTGTCTGTGTAGCAAAACGGCTGTTCTAAAACGTATTTGTGACCGCCAGAGGGCGCAAAATGCAGATATGGCAGAAAAGATAAATAAAAATGAAATTTAAAGGCTGCCAAAGGGAAATGATACACAGTATAATTTTTGTGCATCGCGTAGGAAGGCGGTGCAGCAGATGAAAAATCAGACAAGTCAATATGGCAGTTACTTAATTTTCGATGTACGAGAATCCAGGTATAGAAGTAAGAAGACTTCCGTGCCTGGATTTTTTTGCTGCAAATGAGTGTGCTGTCTGTAAGCGATGTCATTATATCTGAAGAGAGGAAAGTAATTAAAATATGGAGATAGAATCAGCTTGTCGGTATACGGAAGCCCACTCTTGTTGATAAAAAAAGTGCAATGTCTAAACTAAAAAAAGATAGACATTTCTAACGCGATTCTGTAAAATAAACAAAGGTTAGAAAATACTAATAATAGTTAAATGAGGAGGAAGAGGATGGCTGACAAAAAGTTATTAAGAAAAATTGCTCCGATCATTATGAGTGCAGCTGTAGCGATGACCAGTTCACCGGTTGGAGTAATGGCAGAAGATTTTACTTCTGGTGAAGTGTCTGTTGAGGTTTCTGATGAGACTATATATGATTCTGATGAGATTTCAGACGACTATGACGAATCATCAGAGGCTGACGATTCAGCAGATTTTGGTACAGACACAGAGGATGGTTTTGAATCTGGAGAAGCCGCAGAAGAGGAGTCTGGATTTGAGGACGGCGAAACCGGAGACACAGAAGATGCTTTTTTAGCAAACACTGAGGGCGAAACCAACAATGAAGCGGGAGCTGTGAAAACAGTGGAGGATGGTCAGATCGTACTGATGAACATTCCCTATGAAGCTTTTTACAGATCTGAGTTGAAAAACAATGATGTAAAAGTAGATGCATTTACATCCGCGACGAAAGCAAAAACAAAGATGGGCGGTGTGATGAATGGAAATGCTGCTTATCATACAAGCGCGGAAGGAAATGAACTTGCAGGTGTTACTTTTCCGGTAAAAGTGAATAAAGCTTCTGATTTGGAAAATTTTAAACAGATTACAGACAGCACTACTATAGAGATTACTACGAACATGAAAGGCCAGGTAAGTACTAATACATATACTGGTGCAGCGGCTCTTATTGAACAGCCAAGCTATACTTATTATGTTCCGGCAGAAACTCCTGCATATTACAAGGAAATGAGCGTAGATGAGAACGAAAATATTTCTTTTGGCGCTGTTCAGGGAATGTCCGAACAGAATGTTAGTGTGAATGCTGAATTAAAGCTTAATTCCAAATATGGAGATTATCAGCTTGAGCTGGATGAGACAGCAGTAAAGGCAGTAGTAAATGCATCTAATGGTGATAAGATTTATGGTGTAATCATCAATACAACAGACGGAACCACTTATGCACTCCGTCATCTTGAGAATATCTGGAAAGGAAAAGAACTTGCATGGAGCACCGGCTTTACAACAGAATCTCACGGTTGCCCAATAAGCTCTGACCACTACAAATCCATGATGGGAAAAACTATTTCCAGCGTAACGTACTATACGGATAAGGGGGAAATTAATTTTGATATTCCAGATACTTATGTTCCGGTAAAAACAGGTGTCAGTGCAACCGTTGACAACATCAAGGTAACAGATGCAGAGATTAAAGTTGAATTATCTGAAGCACTTCCATCTGATTATTCAAAGAAATATGCAGTTGATGATGTGGAAGCAGCGACAACAGAGACAGGAGTAAAGGTTACAAATCTTACACCTGGAACACATACTTTAACAATTTCGGATGCCAATGGAAAATATGCTTCCATCAGCACTACTTTCACAGCAACAACAGATGTTATGCCAGCTGCATACGATGAGTATGAGGGAAAACTGGTTGCTGCAGCAGACATTACAGCAGAGCAGTTTGCTGCATATACAAAGGCTGTTTCAAAAGTAAAAATTGGTGAAAAAGAGTATGATGCAAGCAAAAAAGGTTCTGTGAAAGTAGTTCAGGGAGACGGATCTCTTGATTACTCTAAAACAGAAGTAAAAGATGGAGATACCGTTACCGTAAGTGCATCTGGATATGCAGATTTCTCATTTGTTTACAACGAAAACGTATATGTATACGCAAGTCTTGCCTGGGCTGAATACTGGTCTTCCGAGGATGTATACAATGCAGGCTCCACAGCTTCTTCTGAAGAAAAAGACAGAAGAGGTGAGTCAGACCTTGGAGCATTTGATGCTGTGTCAAGAGCAACTGCAAACCATGGGCTTCACAGAGGAAGCTTCCAGGCAATCGCGGTTCTTAATGGAAAAACAGTTTCTCACTGGAGCGCAGACGGAAAAACAGTTTATTATGCCGATGGAACATCAGAAGTATTTAACCGGAACAATGTAACCGGATATACCGTAACTGGCCTGAAATATGTACCGGTTGAGATTAAGAGAGCTGACCTTGCTGCTTTTGCAGAAAGTCATGCAATTGTAAAAAATGGCGGACAGCTGATCGGCGGTTATGGCGAGAAAGAACTGAAATCCTATGAAGCCGTTGCAAATGTAACTGCAAATACAAATGGTTTGAAAAAAGCTACAAAAGCTGAAGATGGAAGCTTTGTAATCGGAGCAAGACAGAACGGAACTGAGTCTGGTATCAAAGATGCAGAGCTGAAAGTGGCAGACGGAATTACAGCAACTGTAAAGCCTGGAAATGGTTCATATGGTGAGTTCCTGAGAGTTGACCTGACTGGAAACTATGGCGATCTTGGTTCACATATGCAGTCTGTTGAGTGGGCATATTATGGAAATGATTCCACTTATACAAACAGACTTGCAAACTATGGAACAAAATTTGCAGCTGATAACTGGATGCATAAAATGATGGGTATCCAGCTTGGCCTTACAGAATCCGGAAGATGCAAGCTTCCGGAAGGAACTGACGGAACTGGTTACTGGATCCTTACTGTTCATGCCCTTGGATACCAGGATTACGTTGTAAAATTCCAGGCAAAAGCTGAGAATATTGCAAAACCTGCAGGTGATGCAGATTCCACACCACTGGAAAACATTATCGCAGAAGCAAAAGCCCTGAATGAGGCTGATTATACTCCGGAGAGCTGGGCTGCTGCAAAAGACAGCATTGCAAATGAGCTTGAAGAGTGTGAGGAAATGCTTGCAAATATTAAGAATCAGACAACGTATGGCGTAGAAGAGCAGATCGGACATTTAAGAGAAGCTCTTAACATGCTTGTAAAAGCTCCGGCTCCAACTGCAACACCGGCACAGCCGACTGCAACACCAGCCCCTGCACAGCCGACTGCAACACCAGTTCCTGCACAACCGACTGCAACACCAGCCCCTGCACAGCCAACTGCAACTCCTTCACCGACTGTAGCACCGGCCAAAGGAATTACAGCAACAGCAAAAGCTTCCACAATTTATACCAAAGGAAAAACCTCTACAACCATTACGGTTGTAAAAAATGATGTAACTGGAAAAGTTAAATTTAAATCCAGCAACAAGAAAGTAGCTACTGTTTCTTCTAAAGGCGTTGTAAAAGCGAAAAAAGCGGGAAAGACAACCATTACTGTAAAGGTTGGAAATTACACTAAGAAAGTAGTAATCCAGGTTAAGAAACCTTCTCTGAAGCTTGCAAAATCTTCTGCAACAATCAAGAAAGGCAAAACAGTAAAAATCAAAGCAACCGCAACACCATCCGGAAAAGTAACATACAAGTCCAGCAACAAGAAAGTAGCGACTGTTACTGCAAAAGGTGTTGTAAAAGGTAAGAAGAAAGGTACTGCAACCATCACTGTTACAAGTAATGGAGTATCTAAGAAATTCAAAGTAAAAGTAAAATAATTGGTAACCATTCAGAAGGTACTGAACAGTTACAATAATTGTTACAAAGTTTTTACTGGTAACAAATAAGACTTGTGTGAAACAAGGCAAAGGAACGGGGGCCGTTTTTAACAGCCCCTGCTTTTGCTTGTAAAGAGAAATTTAATTTGCTACATATTTTAACAGGAGACAGCATGAAAAAACGAGACAGTGATAAGAATCCTTTTGAAAAAAAGAATCTGGTGAAACTTGCTCCAGCAGCAGTGGTTATTGCGGCTGTGGCTGCAGCAGGTGCTCAGGCTGGCAGCAGTGGAAAAGAAGTGACTGCTGAAACCAGAGAGGTTGTAAAATCCCAGGATCTGGAATCGCTTCTGAAAACAGCCTATTCCTATGAGGCAGCAGATGACGAGGCAAAAGAGGAGAGTCTGCTGAAAGCAGGCAAAAATACATCATCATCTTCAAAGAAAAAAACCTCCAAAATTTCAAAGAAAAAAAGTGGTATAAAAAAAGGAAGCTCAAAGACCCTTCCAGTAAAAACGGCTGCATCTTCAGGGGTAGGTCAGGGCTCCACCACTACACCAACTACAGAAGTTCCAGAAGGCGGCTATAAAGATGGAACTTATCAGGGCAGCGGTACTGGCTTTGGAGGAACGATTACCGTACAGGTAACTGTATCAGGTGGGAAAATCACAGCTGTTGATATATTGAGTGCCTCTGGAGAAACAGGCTCTTATTTTGCCTCTGCACAGGGCGTTGTAAGTAAGGTTTTATCAAGCCAGTCCCCGAATGTGGATGCAGTCAGCGGTGCAACTTATTCCTCAAACGGGATTATCCAGGCAGTACAGAATGCCCTTTCACAGGCAGGAAACAGTGATTCTGCCACACCGGCTGCCACACCAACTCCAACGCCAAAACCTGCAAAGAAACCGAAGAAAGATACTTCTGTCAGCTATAAAGATGGCGTATATGAGGGACAGGCAGAAAGCTTTGATGGAATCGTAACGGTAAAGGTTACAATAAAAAATGGAAAAATCAAAAAAATAAGCAACACAAATACAGACACACCTGAATTTTTTAATAAAGCATGGAAAACAATCAAGTCCAATGTGATTTCCAGACAGAGTACTTCTGAAATTGATACTGTAAGTGGTGCAACATTTTCTTCCAATGGAATTCTTGGAGCTTTATCCCAGGCTCTTTCAAAGGCTGATCAATCAGGAACTACAGACTCAAAGGAAGAAGATATAACTCCAACCCCGACTACTGTACCTGATGAAACTGTAACACCAATTCCAACGGAGATTCCACATCCTACCAAGACTCCGGATAATCCGTCAGATGAACAGCCGGTTGTAAAGCTTTTGAAAGATGGTACCTATACAGGGTCTGCAATGGGATATTCTGGAAAGGTTAACATAACACTGACAATTAAAGACGGAAAAATTACGGAAGTAACCAATACAAACTCAGATACCAGAAGCTTTTTCAATAAGGCATGGAGATCCATACAGCCTAAAATACTGGAAAAGCAGAGTACAGAAGGAATTGACACTGTAAGTGGTGCAACATTTTCTTCTATGGGAATTCTGGATGCGTCCAAAATAGCATTGGAGCAGGCAAAAAATACAGAGGTACAGCCTTCAGTAACGCCAGAGCCCACTGAGGCGCCGGATTCCACCGAGAAGCCAGAACCCACAAATACGCCAAAGCCGACTTCTGTTCCGGAACCAACGACTGCACCGGAGCCTACAGCTGTACCAGAGCCTACTGAAACGCCAGCGCCAACTTCTGCACCGGAACCGACGGATACACCGGAGAATTCTGTGACGCCGGAACCGACAGCTACGCCAGAACCCACGCCTGTGCCTGCTGGTGCATATACAGATGGAACCTACACTGGCATTGGAGAAGGCAATGACGGACCAGACAGTGTACAGGTTACCGTAACAATATCCGGAGGACAGATTGTGGGAGCAACTTATTTTTCCTATGATGATGAAGAATATGCAGATACAGCCTGGGAGGGAATTCTTGGACAGGTTATGGGAAAGCAGTCCGCAGACAGTGTAGATACAGTATCTGGATGCACATATTCCTCCCAGGGATTTATTCAGGCATTTAGAAATGCATTAAATCAGGCAAAAGGAGCATAACCCATGAAATACCAGAGTTTTATTATGAGAGTTTTATGTCTGCTTCTGATCGTTGGTGCCGTCCTTGGCTACAACTCCATGCAGAAAAAAGATAGTGATACCGAAAAAGACCAGCAGATCGCCAGTCTGACAACCAGAGTGGAGGCCTTGGAAAAACAGCAGGATGAGATATTAAGTGCCCTTGAAGAGGCTGCAAAAGCGCAGGAAGAGGCGAAGAAAAAGGCAGAAGAGGAAGCGAAGAATCAGAAAGCCCAGACGGAAGAAGCGGCTTCCGGGGATGCTTCCGAGGACGCGAAAAAAGATGACAAGAATACAGATGAGACAGAGGCTGAGGACGCTTCTTCTGAGGAAGAAAGTGAAGATCTTGTCTACAAAAACGGGACCTACACAGGAGACGGCCAGGGCTTTGGCGGCAATATCCAGGTTCAGGTTACACTTGAAAATGACACGATTACAGACATTCAGGTGGTAAGTGCACCAGGCGAAGACTCTGCATACCTTTCCCAGGGACAGGGCGTGATCAGTACCATTCTGGCTGCCCAGAGTACAGATGTTGACACCATTTCCGGAGCAACCTTCAGTTCCACTGGAATTATCAACGCTGTAAATGATGCACTTGGAAAGGCGGAAAATCAATGAAAAAGAGACAGAGAAAAATCCGGCTGATCCGCGCCGGCATCCAGCTTCTGTTTTTCATTTTTGCTCCGGCACTTTTTTCCACAGCATTCGCAGGCGTGAAGTCCGTTTTTCAGGCAATCGCAGCACATCAGGCAATCAGCTGGAATTCCTTTCTGGATGTGACTGCTGTGCTGCTGGTGGTAACCTGCCTGTTCGGACGGCATTTCTGCGGATATGCCTGCGCATTTGGTTCCCTTGGGGATGCATTGTACGAGCTGACTGTGTTTATCCGCCAGAAGGTTTTTCATAAAAAAGGCCGTCACGGATACTCAGAAAAAGCCATCCGCATTTTGCAGAAGGTGAAATATATCTGGCTTCTGGTGCTTCTTGTATCTATCCTTACCGGCTGGTACAGCAAGCTTCAGGGCATGAGCCCCTGGGATGTGTTTTCCATGCTCACCGCTGGCAGACTTCCCGGTGCTACCTACAAGGTGGGGATTGTGCTGCTGATTCTGCTCATGATCGGAATGTGCACTCAGGAAAGATTTTTCTGCCAGTTCCTCTGCCCAATGGGCACAATTTTTGCTATAATGCCTATAGCGCCCTCTGCGCTGTTCAACCGTGACAGAGGCACCTGTCCGGCGAAATGCGGAGCCTGCAAAAAGCGCTGTCCTGCTCATCTGGACATTGACGGTGATACCCCTCTCTCAGGAGAATGTATCTGCTGCCACGCCTGCCAGGGAATCTGCCCGAAGAGGAACATCCGGATCGGGATTCCGAAGGCGAAAGATGAGAGCCTTTTTTAAACACGAGCTGGGAAAAGATGGGCGAACGCTATTGGAAAATAAGAGAAAATAAAATCAGAAAGAACAGGATATGAGTAAAAAAAGAAGTAAAGTAAGATTTCAGAATGAAGTCGATTTAATTAAGGTACATTATAAAAAGCAGTCCAGAGGTCAATCACTTACCTGCTTGGATATGTTTAATGGGAGAAGGCATTTGAGAAAGAGAAGTGCGGCAGGAATCCTCTGCGGCAGCCTGCTTCTCACTGTCATTTCTGCAATAGTACTGGGAAAAACAATTACAGTTGTTTATGCATCTGACATAGAAAAATACACCAACGCAGATTTCGCAATGGACACGGTAGTTTCCGAAACCCTTTACACCTCAGGCGCGGACATCAATACCCAGATTGGTGAAAAGCTCCGCGAAATGGAAACCACCCTCCTTTCCTGGACAGAGGAAAACTCCCAGATTTCCCAGCTGAACAATGCTGATGGCAAGACCATGGAAGTTTCTGATGATCTTGCCGCCGACCTTGAGAAAATCCGCCAGCTTTCCCAGGATTCCAACGGTGCTTTTGACCCCACCCTTGGAAAAATTATCCGCCTGTGGGACATTGCCGGCGAGAACCCTCATGTCCCAGATCAGTCCGAAATCGACACCCTTCTTCCCGAAGTGGGCTACGAGAAAATTCAGGTGGACGGAAACAATGTAACCCTTCTTGATGGCTGTACCCTGGATCTTGGTGCCGTTGGAAAAGGCATGGGCTGTGATTTGATCATGGATTACCTGCAAACCCAGCCAGATGTCTTCGGTATGATCCTGAACCTTGGCGGCAGCAGTGTCATGACCTACGGCGAAAAGCCCGACGGCTCCTCCTGGAAAGTAGCCCTTACCGATCCCCGTGACACGGAAGGCGACTATCTTGGAGCCATCACCCTGGACGCCAACCAGTTCCTTTCCACCTCTGGTGACTACGAAAAATACTTCATAGAAGATGGAATCCGCTACCACCACATTCTGGATCCAAAGACCGGCTATCCTGTACAGAACGGTCTCACCTCCGTCACCATCGTCTGCGACCAGGGTTACCTGGCCGACGGCCTCTCCACTGCCTGCTTCGTTCTGGGTCTGGACGCCGCGAAACCTCTTTTAGAGAAATATGATGCAGAAGCCGTATTCGTTGATGAAGACAAAAATGTGTATGTGACAAGTGGATTGATGGATAAATTCGAATTAATGAAAGACGGATATGTAGTAAACGAATTATAAGTTGTCCATGATAAATTCATAGAAAATGATAACTTATGGAATAGCAAGAAGAGCTCCCGACGATAGTTCAAAACTATCGTCAGGAGCTCTTTTTCAATCAACAGCATTTGGGCTGAATATATTCCTAAGCGGGGCATTCAAGGCGCGCCTTTAATGGAGCGGAGATCCACTGCTTACGAAGACTTAACATCGAAGGCTCTCCTGAGATGTTTAGTCGCAGTTAGCAGTTAGCTCCGCGGAATGTTGCGCCTCCCCGCGTGGAATATATTCAGCCCAGATGCGTACGGTGGTAACATATTACGGAATCCTCTTAAGCACTTCCTTCGTCAGCACTCCAATCAGCAGTCCTGTAATCACTCCCGACACCATCAGCGCCGGAGCATAATAATACAACAGTCCCACCGTATGCGTTGCCGGAATCGCCACCAGCAGCTGACCGATGTTATGGGAAACGCCACCAGCCACACTTACACCCAGCTGCCCGAATCCAATCTTATTTTTCACAAAAACCATCACAATCAAACTAAGGGTCGCCCCCGCCAGGCTATACATAATACTGGAGCCGCTTCCAAACATAAAACCGATAATAAAAATTCTCACAATGGAAACCAGCGCCGCTTCTTTCCACGTATACCTCTCCAGCACAAAAAGCACCGCCAGATTTGCAAGCCCTAGTTTCATTCCTGGAATTCCCGCAAAAAACGGAATCAACGATTCCACATACCCGAAAATAATGGCAATGGCTGCAAACAGCCCAAGATACGCTGTCTTTTTCTGATTCATCACTTACACCACTGCGTCAAATCCACTTTCGGAATCCTGTGAATCTGAATCGCCCTCTCCCTGAATGACTACTCTGTTTGGCAGGCACACAATATATCCGCCTGCACTGCCCACTGCCGGCTGCTTCATGCAAAGATGATCCGGGCAGTCCGCCTCTGTCATCTTTACCTCGCCGTCCTTAATTTCACACACATTGGTATCCCCAATCTGGATCACCTGATCCTCCGCCAGTGAATAAGTCCCATAAAGTTCCCCATCCACCGTAATCTGGATCGACCCATGAGTTCCATGTGGAACCGCATAAACAAAAATACAAAGCACCACTGAAATAACCAATAGTGCACCAATAAATACCGCTTCTTTCTTCTTCAAAAATGATACCTCTTCATTAATAGCTTTAACCAAAATCATCATATCATAGAACCATGTTCCACAAACGAACCATTAGTTTATGATATAAGAAATACAGAGATTTTTCAACCTATTCTAAAATCCATTTTTGAGAAAAAATCGCAACAGAGAGAATGACTGTTATTCACAGAGGAAACGGTAACGGGTGGCTGTTCCTTTCCACACCGCTTTTTATTGTAATTTCCCACGGAATATGCTATTGTATAGTTTGAAAGTCTGTGTGCCGTGCGGATCGCGGGAATGATTTTTCAAACACGTTCCAGGCCGGCGGCATTGTTGAAGAAATGTAACGATTCAGAAAACACTGGACAGTTACACAGAAATATTAGAAAGAAGGTGAAGCTATGGTTGAATTAGACCAGTTCAAGAGCATTCTTGCAACATACACAGAACCATTAGTGGAAGTGAGGGATTCACTTTGACCTGGCTAACAAAGAAAAGCGGGTTGAAGAATTAGAGCGTGAAATGGAAGCGCCTAATTTCTGGGACAATGCAGAAATATCCCAGAAGAAAATGAAAGAATTAAAGAGCATGAAGGACGACATGGAAACCTATCAGAATCTGGTAACCCAGAAAGAAGATATGGAGACCCTGATCGAGATGAGCTATGAGGAAAATGATCCGTCCATGATCGAAGAAATCCAGGAAATGCTGGATGAGTTCCAGGCACAGTTTGACAGTATCCGTGTGAAGACACTTCTTTCAGGAGAGTATGACGGCGAGAATGCCATTATCAAACTGAATGCAGGAGCTGGTGGAACAGAAGCCTGCGACTGGTGCAGTATGCTGTATCGTATGTATACACGCTGGGCTGAGCGCAAGGGCTTTTCAATTGAAGTTCTGGACTATCTGGACGGCGATGAAGCTGGTATAAAATCTGTTACGTTCCAGGTAAACGGAGAGAACGCATACGGACTTCTGAAGTCTGAGAAAGGTGTTCACCGTCTGGTACGTATTTCCCCGTTCAATGCGGCTGGAAAGCGCCAGACCTCTTTCGTATCCTGCGATGTAATGCCGGATATTGAGAAAGATCTGGACGTAGAAGTCAATGATGAGGACATCCGTATTGATACCTACCGAAGCAGTGGTGCCGGCGGACAGCATATCAACAAGACCTCATCCGCTATCCGTATCACTCATTTCCCAACAGGAATCGTGGTACAGTGTCAGAATGAGCGTTCCCAGCATATGAATAAAGATAAGGCTATGCAGATGCTGAAAGCGAAGTTATATCTTCTGAAACAGCAGGAAGCAGAAGCCAAGCTTTCCGGAATCCGAGGCGAAGTAACGGATATCGGCTGGGGCAACCAGATCCGTTCCTACGTTATGCAGCCATATACCATGGTCAAAGATCACCGTACCAATGAAGAAACCGGAAATGTAGATGCAGTTATGGATGGTGCCATTGATATCTTTATTAATGCATATCTGAAATGGATCGCACTTGCGAAGAGACCTGCAGAGCAGCAGTAAAAGCATGCTGCTGTTCACGAAGTAACGGTAACAGGGCAATGCCAGTTTCCGGATTATGTCTGGATACAGCGGCTGTAATGGCAGAGATTTGCAGGGCGCAGTGAAAGTGGAAGGAAATGCAGGATGCCAAAGACAACAGATAAGAATAAATATTTTGTAGTAAAAGAGCGGGCTGTGCCGGAAGTGCTTCTGAATGTAGTTGCAGCGAAGAAGCTTCTGGAATCAAAGCGGGCAGTTACAGTTCAGGAAGCTGCAGACGCTGTGGGAATCAGCCGAAGCTCTTTCTATAAATATAAAGATGATATTTTTCCCTTCCACGAGGAAGCCAAGGGAAAGACCATCACTTTTATTATACAGATGGATGATGAGCCGGGAATTTTATCCAATGTTCTTCGGGCTATTGCGGAAAATCATGGCAATATTCTGACTATACATCAGAGTATTCCCATCAGTGGTATTGCCACTCTTACCTTAAGTGTGCAGATCCTTCAGGGAGAAGGGGATGCAGAGGCAATGGTGGATGACATTGAACAGATGGAAGGAATCCATTATTTAAAAATTTTAGGCAGGGAGTAACGGACAGATGATAAATATTGCAGTGTTAGGATATGGCACAGTTGGAAGTGGTGTAGTAGAAGTCATCCGCACCAATCATGAATTGATTAACAAAAGAGCCGGGGAAGAGATTAAGATCAAATATGTACTGGATCTTCGTGAGTTCCCGGGAGATCCGGTAGAAGAGATTCTTGTTCATGATTTTGAGCAGATCGTAAATGATCCGGAAGTTAAAATTGTAGTAGAAGTAATGGGAGGAACCGGTGCTGCCTATACTTTTACAAAAAGAGCACTTGAAGCCGGCAAGAGTGTGTGCACCTCAAATAAAGCTCTGGTTGCCAAATACGGTCCTGAGCTTATGGAAATTGCAAAAGAGAAAAAGATCAACTTCCTTTTCGAGGCAAGCTGCGGCGGTGGAATCCCGATCATTCGTGCCATCAACGGTTCTCTTACCGCAGATGAGATCGATGAGGTCAGCGGAATTCTGAACGGAACTACCAACTATATGCTGGATAAGATGATCACAGAAGGTGCTGATTTCAATACTGTTCTGAAAGAGGCTCAGGAAAAAGGCTACGCAGAGGCTGATCCTACCGCTGACGTGGAAGGACAGGACGCATGCCGTAAGATTGCCATTCTTTCCTCTCTGGCATATGGAAAATTCCTGAATTTTGAAAATGTTTATACAGAAGGAATTACAAAGATCACACCAGAGGATATGGAATACGCAAGAGAAATGGGCAGAAGCATCAAGCTTCTTGGCACAAGCAAGAAATTGGGAGACGATTCCTTCTACGCACTTGTAGCACCTTTCCTTGTTGGACAGGATAATCCTCTTTATGGCGTAAAAGGTGTGTTCAACAGTATTTTTGTACATGGAAATATGCTTGGCGATGCCATGTTCTATGGAAGCGGAGCTGGCAAGCTTCCTACTGCCAGTGCAGTTGCAGCAGACGTTGTGGAGGCTGCAAAGCATCTTCATGACACCATTCCGAATAACTGGAGCAATGAAGAGATGACCCTGATGGAGCCGGATTCTGTAGAAGGCCGTTTCTTTGTCCGTGTGAAGGATACTTCCCTGGATGAGGTGGATAAGGCTTTTGGTAAGGTTGAGGCTGTGATCGAGCCGGATTCCCTTCCGGAAGAATTTGGTTTTATTACCAGACTTATGACACAGGGCGAGTACAAAGCGCGTGTGAAAGCGCTTGGAGAGAATGTTCTGGGCATGATCCGCGTGAAAGACTGATAACATGAAACCGCAGTTATTCAGGTAATGGGCAGCTGCGTGAAACTGTCTGTATGCGCAGATAAAAAATAAAACTGACAGCGTGAAAGGAAAAACTATGCTGATAGTTAAGAAATTCGGCGGTACTTCCGTTGGGGACAAACAGAGAATGTATAATGTTGCCAACCGTTGTATCGAGGAATATAAAAAAGGAAATGACGTGGTGGTGGTTTTGTCCGCCATGGGAAAATATACAGATGAGCTGATCCGTATGGCTCATGATATGGACGACAAGCCTCCGAAGCGTGAGATGGATATGCTCCTTACCATCGGTGAGCAGATGTCCGTATCTCTGATGGCCATGGTAATGCACAAGCTGGGCGTTCCGGCGGTTTCCCTGAATGCTTTTCAGGTGACCATGCATACCACAAGCAGCCATCAGAATGCAAGATTGAAAAGAATTGACACAGAGCGTATCCGCCGTGAGCTGGATGCCCGCAGGATTGTCATCGTTACCGGATTCCAGGGAGTGGATAAGTATGATGATTATACCACCCTGGGACGAGGCGGTTCTGATACCACTGCCGTGGCACTGGCAGCAGCGCTTCATGCAGACGCCTGCGAGATTTATACAGATGTGGACGGCGTTTATACAGCCGACCCACGTAAGGTTCCAAATGCCAGAAAGCTGAAAGAGATCACATACGATGAGATGCTGGATCTGGCAACATCAGGAGCGGGTGTACTTCACAACCGTTCTGTGGAAATGGCGAAGAAATACGGAGTGCCCCTTGTGGTCCGCTCCAGCCTGAATAACAGTGAAGGAACGGTAGTTAAGGAGGTAGTTAGCGTGGAAAGAATGCTGATCAGCGGTGTTGCGCTGGATACAGACGCTGTGAGGATCGCAGTACTGGGACTTCGTGATGTGCCTGGTGTTGCATTTAAGGTATTTGATACCCTTGCAAAGAAAAATATTAATGTAGATGTTATCCTGCAGTCTATCGGACGTGCAGGAACAAAGGACATTTCTTTTACCGTAAATAAGGATGATCTGGATGATGCAGTTGCCACTCTGGAGGAGAGCCAGGAGCGCCTTGGCTTCAAGGAGCTTCACTCTGAGCGCAATATCGCCAAGCTTTCCATTGTTGGCTCCGGTATGCTCAGCAATCCTGGCGTGGCTGCCAAGATGTTTGAGAGCCTTTACAATGAAGGCGTAAACATTAATATGATCTCCACATCTGAAATCCGTATTACCGTCCTTATCAACGAAAAAGACGGAATCCGGGCTATGAATGCAGTACACGATGCTTTCGGCCTTGCCGACTGATCAAATATACATTCTAAGGAGGAATTTCTGTATGAAAAGAAAAGTATTGGGAGTGCTTTTTACAGCAATGTGCCTGTGTGCGGTTCCGTCCGCGGCTTATGCAGAGGCACAGGAAGCCGAAACTACAGAGGCAGCAGGAGAGGCTGCTGATGAGCCTGAGGCTGGTGCAGAAACGGTTACAGAGCTGTCCGACAGCCTGTACGATTTTCAGGTGAAGATCGGGGATAAGGTTTACCAGTTCCCTATGTATTACCAGGATTTTGCAGCAGACTGGACACTTGGCAAGAACGAGGACCCGGAGATGGGCGTTGGAACCAATTCCTATGGTTCCATCAGTTTTTACAAAGGGGACGACCGCGTTTCCGTAGATGTGATCAATCTTGGAATCAACCAGCTGCCATTAAACCAGTGTCTGGTAGCAGGAATTGATATTGATGCAAGCTATGATTTTGATGTGGCGGCTACTCCTGTAGAACTGCCTGGCGGAATCGTAATGGGAAAATCCAATTTTGATGATATCAAAGCTGCTTATGGTGATCCAAGCGATACTTACGAGGGAGACCTGTATACCAAGTATTCCTACTCGAAAGATTATTACGAGGAAGTTCATTTCTATGTATATAAGGATGACAATACTCTGAAGCAGGTAGATATGCGTAACTTCGTAGAGCCAGAAGGATATGACAAGGGAAGTGTAAGCGAGGAAGTTCCAGAAATCGTATCTTCCTATACCGCTCCTACTGAGCTGGGAGATGATCTGCTGGCTCCACAGTTGGAATTCTGCGGAGATCTTTATTCCCTTCCGGCTCCGGTGTCTGCATTCCTTGAGAATGGCTGGGAGCTTCAGGATGTGGAAGATGGCGCTTATGTGGCTGGCCGGGATCTGGAATTTGTAGACATGATGAAGAATAACCAGAGTGTGCATTTCAGTGTTTACAATTTTACCCAGGATGCAACTGCCATCGAGAACTGTTTTGTACGGGAGCTTGAGGTAGGCAATTACGACAGTGATGCTCTTACCCTTACTCTTTCCGGTGGATTTACCCTGGGTGCGAAGAAGGCGGACCTGATCGCAGCTGCAGAGGAAAAAGGCTATGCGTGTGATGAGGACGGAGATTACCTGAATATTTATAAGACTGCAGATACCAAGATTGACAACCGGGCACAGTTCTGGTTTAACAAGGATGAGGATCCGGATACAGTGGCAAGTGTTGCGTACAGAAATGAAATTCTTCCAGAATAAGGGAGAACCCGATCTGGAGGTTTTGCAAAATTAGTAACAGGAGGGAAATATGAGCGACTATGTGATCAGCTGCTGTTCCACAGCAGACCTTACGAAAGAACATTTTGAGAAAAGAAATATTTCCTATATCTGCTTTCATTATGAACTAAATGGAAAAGAATATGCAGATGATCTGGGACAGTCTATGCCATTTGACCAATTTTATAAGGCCATGCAGGATGGTGCATCCACCAAGACTTCCCAGGTAAATGCAGATGAATTCGAAGAATATTTCGAAGGATTTCTGAAAGAGGGAAAAGATGTGCTCCATGTCTGCCTGTCTTCAGGAATTTCTGGCGTTATCAATTCAGCTAACGTTGCAAAAGCGGATCTGGAGGAAAAATATCCGGGGCGTAAGATCCTGGTGGTGGATTCTCTGGGAGCATCCTCCGGATATGGGCTTTTTATGGATAAACTTGCAGACCTTCGGGATGAGGGCAGACCCATTGAGGAGGTTCATGCCTGGGCGGAGGAACACAAGCTGAACCTGCATCACTGGTTTTTTTCCACAGATCTTACGTTTTATATCAGAGGAGGCCGTATTTCCAAGGCCAGCGGCTTTTTCGGCACGATGCTGAATATCTGCCCGCTGCTGAATATGGATGATCAGGGAAAACTGATCCCAAGATTTAAGATCCGTACCAAGAAAAAGGTGATCCGGGCTGTTGTAGACAAAATGGAAGAGTACGCTGAGGGCGGACTTGACTATAGTGGGAAATGTTATATTTCCCAGTCCGCATGTATAGAGGATGCCAGGGAAGTGGCAAGGCTGGTGGAAGAGCGTTTCCCGAAATTAAATGGGAAGGTTGAGATCAATAACATCGGAACTACCATCGGAAGCCATACAGGTCCTGGTACGGTAGCGCTGTTTTTCTGGGGAAACAAGAGAACGGCGTAATTAAAAAATTACAGATGTCAGATGGAAGAATGCTATATTGGGAACAACTGGCATGGCTTAATGGAGCAAAAAGTGAAAACAGCGAAATGGTGCTGCAATATATCTGGCCGGGATGCATCAGAATCCCGGCCTGCTGTTTCACTGCAAAGGAGAATGATGATTATGAAAAAAAGAAGTACGAAGGAAATCAAACTGCAGGCAAAAAAGGCATTGCAGGGACATGTTGGAACTGTGATCCTTGGGCTTCTGGCAGTGTATGGTCTGAATACTTTAGGAACAATCCTTTCTACCAATTTATTTTCTGGCACATCCGCGCTGGATCTGGTTCTCAGTGAAGTATTTATGCTGGTGGTGTCACTGATCGTGGGGATCATTTCCGCTGGTCTGGGGTATATGCTTTTGAATATTTCCAGGGGAAAGGAGTTTTCTCTGGGAGATCTGGGCTACTTTTTCAAAAACCAGCCAGACAGGGTGATCGTTGCAGGCTTTGTGCTGGCGCTGATCCAGCTGGTCACAGCAATCCCTTACTATTATGTGAGCTTTACCACAGATCCGGGACTGACTGTGGATTCCCAGATCCAGTGGCTTTCCATGACTCTGGGACTGCTGGCTGTAAGCACTTTGCTGAATTTTCTTATTTCCCTTCCATTTGCCATGACCTACTTTCTCATGGCGGATGACACAGAGCTTGGAGGAATCCAGGCACTGAAAGAGAGCGCAAGGCTGATGAAGGGAAATATCTGGAGATATGTGAAGCTGAATCTCAGCTTTATCCCGCTTTTGTTATTATCTGTGTTCACGTTCTATATTGCACTTTTCTGGATCATGCCTTATATGGAAATGTCCATGGTGGCATTTTATCGGGATCTGGATGGGGAACTGGACTACAGACTGCCAGGAGATGGAACTGCTGACGGCGGCTTTCATAACTGGACCAATGATTCTGGAAACGGATATGATACAGAAAATAATGACGGTTACAGAAATTAGAAATACAAGCAACAAGAGGAGATTGAAAAAATGGATATTTTACAGGTAATCACCCAGGAACTTGGGGTGCAGAAATGGCAGGTAGAAGCTGCTGTTAAATTGATCGATGAGGGAAACACCATCCCTTTTATTTCACGATATAGAAAAGAAGCTACTGGAACCTTAAATGATGAGCAGCTTCGTAACCTGAACGAGAGACTGACTTATCTTCGAAATCTGGAAGACAAGAAGAATCAGGTTCTTTCCAGCATTGAGGACCAGGGAAAACTGACAGAAGAGCTGAAAGCACAGATCCTGGCAGCACAGACACTGGTAGTGGTAGAGGATCTTTATCGTCCGTACCGTCCGAAGAGACGTACCAGGGCAACAATTGCCAAGGAAAAAGGTCTGGAGCCGCTGGCAAATATTATTATGCTTCAGATGACAGGCAAGTCCATCGAGGAAGAAGCAGAAGCCTTTGTTTCCGAGGAAAAAGAGGTTGCTTCTGTGGCAGATGCCATTGCTGGTGCAAAGGACATTATTGCAGAGCATATTTCCGATGAGGCAGATTATCGAATCCACATCCGTGATCTTACTGCCCAAAAAGGAACTATCAATTCTACGGCAAAAGATCCGGAGGCACAGTCTGTATACGAGATGTATTATGAGTTTGAAGAGCCGGTGAAGAAGCTGGCTGGACATCGTGTGCTGGCGCTGAACCGTGGTGAGAAAGAGAAATTCCTCACTATCAAGGTAGCTGCACCAGAAGAAGATATTCTTCGTTACCTTGAGAAGCAGGTGATCACCCGAGACAATCCATTTACTACACCGATTCTGAAAGAAGTGACAGAGGACAGTTACAAGCGTCTGATCGCTCCTGCAATCGAGCGCGAGATCAGAAGTGACTTGACTGAGAAGGCAGAGGACGGAGCCATCAAAGTATTTGGCAAAAATCTGGAGCAGCTTCTCATGCAGCCTCCAATCGCCGGACAGACTGTCCTTGGATGGGATCCGGCCTTCCGTACAGGCTGTAAGCTGGCCGTTGTAGATCCTACTGGAAAAGTTCTGGATACCACAGTTGTTTATCCAACTGCTCCTACTAACGAGAAGAAGATTCGCGCTGCGAAGGATACAGTAGAAGCTATGATCAAGAAGTATGGCATTTCCCTGATTTCTGTTGGAAATGGTACTGCTTCCAGAGAGTCTGAGCAGGTTATTGTTGATATGCTGAAGGAGATTCCGGAAGCGAAGGTTCAGTATGTGATTACAAATGAGGCAGGTGCTTCTGTTTACTCTGCAAGCAAGCTTGCTACAGACGAATTCCCAAATTTTGATGTAGGACAGAGAAGTGCTACCTCCATTGCAAGACGTGTGCAGGATCCTCTGGCTGAGCTGGTTAAGATCGATCCGAAATCCATTGGTGTAGGGCAGTATCAGCATGATATGAACCAGAAGAAGCTTGGCGAGGCTCTGACAGGTGTGGTTGAGGATTCTGTAAATAAAGTAGGTGTGGATTTAAATACTGCTTCTGCTTCCCTTCTTGAGTATATTTCCGGTGTTTCCAAGGCTATTGCAAAGAACATTGTAATTTACCGTGAGGAGAATGGCCGTTTCACAAGCCGAAAAGATCTTCTGAAGGTTGCGAAGCTTGGACCGAAAGCATTCGAGCAGTGCGCTGGTTTCATGCGTATTACAGGCGGCTCCAATCCTCTTGACGCGACAAGCGTTCACCCGGAGAGCTATGAGGCGGCTTCCAGGCTTCTTGAGAAACTGGGATATTCCGCTGAGGATATTGCAGGAGGCAAGCTTGCCGGACTTTCCAGACAGATCAGGGATTACAAGAAGACTGCTGATGAACTGGAAATTGGAGAGATCACTCTTCGGGATATTGTAAAAGAGCTGGAGAAACCGGCACGAGATCCGCGTGATGAGATGCCGAAGCCGATTCTCCGCACAGATGTACTGGATATCAAGGATCTGAAAGAGGGTATGATCCTGAAAGGAACTGTCCGCAACGTAATCGATTTCGGAGCTTTTGTTGATATCGGAGTTCATCAGGACGGACTTGTTCATATTTCCCAGATGAGTGAAAAATTTATCAAACATCCGTTGGAAGCTGTAAGCGTCGGAGATGTTGTGGAGGTTCGTGTTCTCGGTGTGGATGAGAAGAAGAACCGGATCAGCCTTTCTATGAAAGGGTTAAATAAATAAAGAGAAGAGGGAAAGCATTATTTCTCTTCTCTTGACATTGCCTTGCAGAAAGCCTTTTTCAAACACGCTTTATAGCGTGTTTGGCAGAGGAATTAGAGAGTTGGATTAAAATGTTAGAAAATATGCTTGTTGTGTATCTGGTTTTAGTTAATATCGCAGCCTTCGGGATGTACGGCATGGACAAGCAGAAAGCCATCAGAAAACAGTGGCGCATCCCAGAGGCTCAGCTTCTTGCGGTGGCTGCCATTGGCGGTTCCGCTGGGGCTCTTCTTGGAATGCAGTTTTTTCATCATAAAACCAGAAAGTGGAAATTTCGCCTGGGTGTGCCGTTAATTCTGGCAGCGCAGTTGATACTGTGGAGAGTCTTGCAGTAGACGGTGGATAATTTGCTTCCAAAATGAATTTCCTGTGGAAAACAGGACAGATTGCTCTGTTTTAAATGGGTATTAGTTCCTGCCGCTTTTGCGATTTTGAGCGGGGTGGACGAAATTGTTTTTGGATAATAAGGGACAGAGTTGTTTGTGAGAAAGGACTGAAAAAAGGAGATGGGAATTTGGAAGGACAGGTTATAGAGAATGCAGTTCAGGAGACTGTCCAGGAAACAGTGGATAAAGTAAACTCCAACTGGGATCAGATCAAGGCTTACTTTAACGGTCATATGCCGGATTTGATCAGCTTCGGAATGAAAGTGGTTCTTTCTATTGTAGCGTTTTATGTGGGAACAAAGCTGATCAAGTGGCTGCTGAAGGTTGCGAAGCGTTCCATGGAAAAGGCCGGCATAGACATGGGGGTTGCCCAGTTCATCTGTTCTTTTGGAAAATTTTTGCTGTATCTGATTCTGATTTTTAATATAGCTACTAATTTCGGTGTGAAGGAATCTTCCGTAGCAGCTCTTCTGGGAACTGCCGGCGTTACCATTGGTCTTGCTTTGCAGGGCGGTCTGGAGAATCTGTCTGGCGGTGTTATGCTGCTTTTGTTTAAGCCCTTTCAGGTAGGAGATTATATTATACAGGATCAGGCTGGTGGAACGGAGGGAACCGTATATAAGGTTGAGATGTTCTATACGACCCTGATCACCATTGACAATAAGCACGTAATCATTCCAAATGGAAAATTATCCAACAGCACCATTATCAATGTAACTGCGCAGAATTTGCGTAACCTGGAAATCAAAGTGGGAATTTCCTATGATTCCGATATTAAGAAAGCAAAAAAGCTTTTGCAGCACATTTTACAGGAAGATCCCGGAACCAAATCGGACAAAGACATGCTGGTCTTTGTAGACGAACTTGCTGACAGTGCCGTAGTCATGGGTCTTCGCGTCTGGGTGCCTACCGATAAATACTGGAAGATCAAATGGCGCCTCAATGAGAAAATCAAAGAATCTTTTGATGCCAACGGAATTTCCATTCCGTATCCGCAGATGGATGTACATGTGGTGGAGACAAATAAAGACAAATGATAATAGATATATAATAGAAAATATGAAATAGATGTACAAATAGATTTCCTATTGAAATTATCTTATTTCTATTGTATAATCCACCATGAAAAGAAAATTTCTTCGGGGCAGGGTGATCGAAATCCTTGGAAATCGAAATTCCCTACCGGCGGTATAGTCCGCGACCCGCTTTGGCGGCTGATTTGGTGAAATTCCAAAACCGACAGTAAAGTCTGGATGAGAGAAGAACGCGCAGAATATTTAGATCGGTTGATATTTTTTTGTACGTGCTCATTGCCCCGGAAGAGATTCCGGGGCTTTTTATGTGGTGATTTTAATGTTACTGGTTACTGGTAACATTTTAATCCCATACTTGCAGAAATTTTCTTTAAATATTATAATTTAAGGAGCAATGAGTATGAGCGAACAAGTAATCAAAAATGGAAACGTAATGGAACGAAGCCGTACCAGAACCATTGCCCAGGTAGCGATGTTAGGTGCTGTGGCAGGTGTGTTGATGAATTTTGAGGTACCGCTGCCATTTCTGGCACCGTCCTTTTATCAGTTGGATTTCTCTGAGATTCCAGCACTGATCGGTTCTTTTGCAATGGGACCTGTAGCAGGTATACTGATTGAACTGGTGAAAATTCTGGTACATCTGGTAACCAAGGGAACTATGACAGCAGGCGTTGGTGATGTGGCAAACTTCCTCTTTGGCTGTTCTTATGTAGTTCCAGCCGGACTGATTTATCGTTATCAGCATAAGAAGACAAGAACACACGCAGTGGCAGGTATGGCAGCAGGTGTAATTCTTACCACAGTGCTTGCATGCTTTGTAAACGCATTTGTACTTCTTCCGGCATACGGAAAAGCATTTGGAATGCCGGTACAGGCATTTATTGAAATGGGTGCAGCAGTACACAGCGGTGTAACCAACCTTCTTACTTTTGCAATTATGATCCTTGTACCATTCAATTTATTCAAATACACATTAACCTCAGTGATCGTGTTCTTTATTTATAAAAGAATCCGTGTGATTCTTCGCGGTGACTGATTCTCTGTTCCTTGATGAGATCTAGAGCCTGTTTGAAAAATCATTCCCGCAATCTGCACGCCCCACTTTGCGGTATATTTTGCCCGAATTCGGTTGCCGTAGCCCGCTACGGCGCCCTTATCCGGACAAAATCTCCCACAAATTGTGACGCACATCTTGCAGAAAGCTTTTTTCAAACACGCTGTAGCGAGACCTCTGACCAGAACAGCAAGAACTGACGAAAAGAGGTTCCTATGGGAAAAATCAACAGCATTACCAAACAGACAGATAATCGTTATGTAAACCTTTATAATGTAAAAGCCACCAGTGTGCACAATACCCCGGTAAACTATTTTGTGTCTTCCCGTGCAAAAGATGTAGACAGCCTGAAAATGGTGACACATAAGAACAATCCGGACGGTGTGATCATTTATAGCATTTATGGCGAAAAACATGACAAAGTGGTGTTGATTCGCCAGTATCGTTATACATTAGGCGATTATATTTATGAATTTCCAGCTGGTCTGGTAGAGCCAGATGAGAATTACCATGAAGGCGCAATTCGTGAAATGTACGAGGAAACCGGACTGAAGCTTGATCCCATTCCGGTAGCAGAAGCTTACCAGAAGCCCTATTTCACTACTGTAGGAATGACAGACGAGTCTTGTGCGACTGTATATGGATATGCCAGCGGCGAAATCAGT
This sequence comes from Ruminococcus sp. RTP21358st1_G6_RTP21358_211008, assembly GCF_040908885.1. Taxonomy (NCBI): domain Bacteria; kingdom Bacillati; phylum Bacillota; class Clostridia; order Eubacteriales; family Oscillospiraceae; genus Ruminococcus; species Ruminococcus sp. RTP21358st1_G6_RTP21358_211008. The sequence continues at coordinate 96,270 of NZ_JBDGDM010000004.1, read as the reverse complement.
TCCAAGGCACAGGAAGATACGGAAGAAATTGAAGTGATTCTGGCGGACCGCGAGGAAGTGAAGCGGATTCTGAAGGAAGAGAATGTAGCAATCATGACGGCATATATGCTGATGCATTTTCTGGAAGATAAGGAACCATTTGGATTTTTGAATAAGATCAGGTAAAACAAAATCCCCGAAATTTTCGGGGATTTTGTTATTCATAGTATTCAATATCCTGACCGGAAGTATCGGATGAGCTGTCTCTATTATCGGAACCGGTACCAGAGCCATCCTCTGTATAATCAAGGTCTCCGCTGTCTTCTGTTCCGTAGTCCTCTGAAGGATCCTCTGTATAATCAGGAATATCGGTATTATCGGTAGTGTCGCTTCCTGAACTGTCTTCGGAATCTTCTGTAGGATAAGTAATCTGACCACTGTCAGAGGAATCCGTATCTGAATTATCATAGCTGCCGTCTACCTGGCTGCTGTCATAAGAAGTATCGTTCTGGCTGCTATCGTAAGAACTGTCATAGTTGCTGTCCTGGCTGTAAATCGGAAATTCAGCCTGTTCAGCCTGTTCAGCTGCAGTTTCCGGTGCTTCTGTCAAAGTGGTCTTGGCTGTGGGAACACGGCTCTCCTTGGGAACCACTACGGAAATTCCAAACATAGCCATACTAAGCAGAACCGCTGTGGATGCGATATGGAATTCATCTTTGTATCTCATAAATATTACACCTCATAAGTATCTTTATTAACGGTTATTCAACAGATATCCCAATTATAACACATCCAGGAATGATTTTGTAAAAAATAAAAACAGTATGGTTAAGAATAGTTACAAAGTCTGGATAAAATAGTCAGTTTATGTTATATTATATAGGAAAAAAACAGTAACTTATTTATCTGCTTTTATAAGTTTTTTTGTGGAGGGAACGGATAAGAACAGATAGTATAAGAATATAATTTCTATTATAAGGAAGGTGAGCAATTGGAAAATTATACTAAGTACAAGCTGAAAAGCAGTGATGAGCTTGCATCAGTGCTGAACGGCAAGGACAACCTGTTTGTGATTGCCTGTAATAAGTGCTTTAAGGAATTTGAGACGGTTGAGGAACCGGATTGCGATGAATTCCTGAAGTTTGCAAAGGAGCAGGGAAAGACTGTCACAGGTAGTGCGAAAGTTGATTTCTTATGCAACAAAATGCATACAGAAAGAAAATTGCAGGATCTGCTTCCGGAAGGAACAGAGAATGTGGTAGTAATTTCCTGTGGTCTTGGTATTCAGACTGTTGCAGATCTGGCAGGTAAGCCGGTTGTTGCTGCAAGCAATACCCTTAACTACAGAGGTCATCATGGCATGGCACTTACCAAGAAGAGCTGTGATGCATGTGCACAGTGTTATCTGAATATTACCGGTGGTGTCTGTCCTATCGTCGACTGTTCCAAGAGTCTTGTGAATGGTCAGTGCGGTGGAGCAAAGAATGGAAAGTGCGAAGTAGATCCCAATAAGGACTGCGCATGGGAGAAAATTTACCAGAGACTGGCGAAACAGGGACGTCTGGAAGAATTCCTTAATCAGCCCGTACAGGTTCGTGATTTCTCCAAGGTTAATTTCAAGGTGATCAATGATTATGTGAAATCAATCAGAGAAAACAGACTGGATGGTTATTATGGTGGTGTTCATCCGTCAGAGCGCAAGGAATTCAGTGAGCACATTGCTCTTAAGAAGTTCCCGGATCCGAAGACGGTTGTAATTTCCATGTCTCAGCATCTGGGTGCTCCGGCGAATCCCATCGTTCAGGTTGGTGACATTGTAAAAGTCGGTCAGAAAATCGGCGAAGCTGCCGGATTTATCAGCGCTCCTGTACATTCCAGCGTAAGCGGAACGGTAGTTGCTGTTGAACCTCGTATGCACGGCACAAGAGGCAGTGAAGTGATGGCTGTTGTTATTGAATCGGATGGAAAAAATACTCTACACGAATCCGTACAGCCACATGGAGACCTTGACAAGCTTACTCCGGATGAAATCATTGAGATCATTCGTGAAGCAGGAATCGTTGGTATGGGTGGTGCAGGTTTCCCGACCTGTGTCAAGCTGAAACCAGCGAAACCAGTTGATACCATCCTTCTCAATGGCTGCGAATGTGAACCGCTTTTGACAGCAGATCACAGAGTACTTCTTGAGTATGCAAATGATATTATTTTTGGTCTGCGAGCAGTTCTTAAGACAACCGGTGCCCAGAAGGGTATCATTGTTATTGAGGATAATAAGCCGGATGCCATTGAATTAATGCAGGAAAAAGTTGCCAATATCGGAGATATGGAAGTATTTGTTGCCAGAACCAAATACCCACAGGGCGCTGAGAAAACTCTGATCAAGCGTGTTATGGGCAGAATTGTTCCAAGCGGCGGTCTTCCGGCAGATGTTGGTGTTGTAGTAGATAATATCAGTACAGTAAAGGCAATTTCAGACGCAATCCAGACAGGAATGCCTCTGATTGAGCGTGTTGCCACTGTTACAGGCGAGAAGATCAAGAATCCTGGAAACTTTATCATCAAAATTGGTACAAGTGTAAGAGAGCTGATCGACTACTGCGGTGGATTTACAGATGAGGATGTTCTGGTTAAGATGGGTGGACCTATGATGGGATTCCCTCTGAATACACTGGATGTACCTATGATGAAAGGCTCCAACGGTATCATTGCAATTGATACAGATGAGACCAAAGAGCAGCCATGTATCAAATGCGGACGCTGTGTAGATGTCTGTCCGATGGAGCTGTCTCCGCTGTACTTTGTAAAATATGCCAAAGACGAGAACTGGCAGGGCATGAAGGACATGAATGTTATGGATTGTGTTGAGTGCAGATGCTGTCAGTATATCTGTTCTTCCAAGATTCCGATCATCGACAGTATTAAAGCCGGAAAAAATGCAGTAAGGGGGATGAAGTGATATGTTGATTACCCAGTTAAAAGCAAAAGAAGCAATCACATCACTGACAGCCGGAAAAAAAGTTTTCATTATTAACTGTCATGGATGTAAAGAGGTTCATTTTCCGGAAAAAGAAGCTGTTGAACTTCAGAAGGAGCTTTCCGCTGAAGGAAATGTGACAGGAATTATGACTACTGATTATATTTGTAATCCGGAGAACATGGAGCTGCGTATTCAGAAACATATGAGCAAAATTCAGGAAGCAGATCTGGTTCTTGTATTTTCCTGTGGTGTTGGCGTGCAGACAATTTCTGAATATCTGGAAGATAAGATGGTCTGTGCTGCCTGTGATACATATCCGGTACCTGGTTTCCAGGGAGTGACACCATTAGAATATAAATGCGATCAGTGCGGTGAGTGTTATCTGAATCTGACAGGTGGAATCTGCCCGATCACAGCATGTTCCAAGAGCCTTGTGAATGGTCAGTGCGGCGGTTCCAAGAATGGAAAATGCGAAGTGGACAGCGAAATGGAGTGTGGATGGGAGCGTATTTACAGACGCCTGAAAGAGATTGGACGCCTTGATGTGCTGAAATGCCCGACACAGATCCACAATTTTGCTACAGATGATGAAGTGAAATAAAAGGTTAATCCTAAATTTTTAATGATTGGAGCAAATATAATATGAAAATGAAAGAATTATTCGATCGTGGTGAATTTGCAGTTTCAGCAGAAGTAGGACCGCCGAAAGGAATCCATGTAAATGAGCTGGTAGAAGAAGCCAAAACATACCTTACAGGTGTTCATGCAGTTAACGTAACAGATAACCAGTCTTCTGTTATGCGTCTTGGATCTCTTGCAATGTGTAAGGTTCTTAAAGATGCAGGCATGAATCCCATTTTCCAGCTTGCATGCCGTGACAGAAACCGTATCGCTCTGGAGTCTGATCTTCTCAGCGCAGCTATGTTTGGTATTGACAATATTCTCTGTCTTACCGGTGATCATACTAAAATGGGCGATCATCCTCAGGCAAAACCGGTCTTCGACCTTGATTCCGTATCCCTTCTTCACACAGTGAAGCTTCTGGAGTCCGGTGTGGATCTTGGCGGAAACCAGCTTGTTGGAGAGCCTCCGAAATTCTCCAAGGGTGCTGTTGTGTCTCCATGCAGTGATTCCGTTGATGCACAGCTTGCGAAGATGGAGAGAAAGGTTGCTGCTGGTGCTGATTATTTCCAGACACAGGCTGTATTTGAGCCGGAGAAATTTATCAAATTTATGGAAAAAGCAAAACAGTTCGGAAAACCTGTACAGGTTGGAATTATTATTCCGAAGTCCGCTGGAATGGCGAAATTCATGAATAACAATGTTGCCGGCATTCATGTTCCGGATGAGATGATTGAGGAACTGAAGGCTGACAAAGAAAAGACAAAAGCTGGAATTACCGGTGTTGAGATCGCTGCACGTATTATCAAAGAGTGCAAGCCATACTGCCAGGGTGTTCATATCATGGCACTTGGCTGGGAGTCCAAGATTCCGGAACTACTGAAATTAGCTGAAATCTAAAAAGTCAAGCGGATATTCGCAACCCCAGCAGGGGACTTACTTTATTCGGTAAAATTACACGGGCCGTCCGAACCATGAATGCAGGAATCTGCGTTTGTGGAAGATGGCTCGTTTTTTTACTTGCTATGAAAGTCCTGGACGGCAACCAAGAATGAGCCATGCTTGCATGAGCGAATTCTTGGGTATCGGACGGGCTAGACCGTATGAGTAAGTAGGGCGATAGCCCGGATTACGAATGCGGTCGGCAACTGTGGGAGTGCCATAGGCGCGGAACAGCTGACTTTCATATAAAAATAGTATTGTTTTAAACAGAAATGAACGATATAATTTTATTATTGGGAAGTGATGGGGCAGGAGGAAAATTATATGGAAACAAACTATGCAAAAAGTGCATACAGAACCTTTTTATTCTGGGGAGTATGCTCTTCTCTTGGGGTTACCGTATCCACCCTTGTGGATGCTACTCTGGTAGGAAATTTTATAGGCAGTACCGGACTGGCTGTGGCGAATATTGCTACACCGGTATTTCTGCTTTATTTACTTATGGGGATCACCTTAGGAGGCGGTGCAGGCGTCTTAATTGGGAAAAAACTCGGTGAAGCAGATCTAAAAGGTGCAAATCGGGTTTTCGGCTCCGTATTAAGTGCAGGCCTGATAACAGGTGTGCTTTTCGCAGCAGTATCTCTCATATTTCGCAGCACATTATGCAGTCTGCTTGGTGCCACACCGGAGCTTTTGCCACAGGCCCTGCAGTATCTGACGGTAGTGTTTGCTTTTGCCCCAATTTATGTGGTATATAATATTCTTTCCATAGCAGTGCGGACAGACGGAGCACCAAAGCTGGCTGCCATTTCTTCTGCTGGCGTTATTGTCACCAATTTAAGCCTGGATCTGTTATTTATGAAAGTACTGAACTGGGGACTTGTTGGGGCTTCGGCGTCTTTATGTATTGCGGAAACAGTAGGAACTCTGATTCTGCTTACTCATTTTTGGAACAAGCAGGCGCTTTTAAGCTTTCATTTTCACATTCCTACAGGAAATGAGATCAAAGAATATGTGGAAAATGGATTTGGCGTAGGCTCTGCATTTATTTTTCAGGCGGTGGTTATGCTGGTGTTTAATACTATGCTGTTAAAGGGAAACTCAGAAAATGGCACTTTTTCTGTGGCTGTATTTGGTGTTATTTATACCATGAGTACCATTCCGGGGGCTATGTTTGACGGTGCCGGAGCTGCTGCTTCTACGGTTATCTCCATTTTAGGCGGAGAGAAGGACTGGAAAGGAATGCTGGCGGTGTATCACGATGGACTGCGGATTGTTGCAGCAGCAGGAATGATTATGGCATTGTTTTTTGCAGCCGGGGCAAAAAACATACTGATATTCTTCGGTCTGAATGATGGTCCGGCACTGGAAACAGCAGCGACCGCATTTCGTATTTATGCATTAAGCGTGGCTCTGGCAGGAGTGAATGTGGTAACCACGTCCTTCTGGCAAACAATAGGAAAGACAAGATATGCTTCCGGGTTATCTGTTTTACGTAACTTCATTCTCATGCTGGTGGCCGGATTTTTACTGATTGAGAAAAAGGGAATCGTAGGGCTTGCGCTTGTGTATGTAATAAGTGAGGGAGTTTGCCTGCTGCTGGTTTTTGCAATACAGATATTTGGAAAAATAAAAGATTACATAAAAGAAAAATACAGTTTTACCAACCGGGTTTTTGAGGAATATTATCCCATCGAGGAAGGCAGTATGGAAAAAATGTCCCAGAATCTGGAAGGGTTGTGCGATGAATGGGAACTTGATTTTAAACAGTCCTTCTTTATCCATCTGATCGTGGAGGAGCTGCTTCTGAATATTATGAAATTTGGTATCGGTGAAACAGATAAGAAATATTATGTATCCGTAAAAGTAATGGATAACAACGGTGAATGCATCCTGCGGATCCGGGACAATGTCAATTCCTACAATCCTTTCGACCTTCGCGGTGACGAGGTTGACCGTGCTGTAATGGAAATGATCAAGAAAAAGGCGAAGTATTATGAGTATCAGAGAAAGCTGGTGTTCAATTATCTTTATGTGACGATATAACTTGTTTTACATATGGCAACATGCTAAACTGAGTTTAAATAAATTACCAGATGGAGGTGACCACTCATGAGCCAGACTGTGTTTCTGGGAGAATAAGGATTCTGTTACCTTGATCACACGTTCCCGGTATTTGGAAAGACATTTGTACTTGATAAAAAGGTAAAGAAAGTCCGCCTGTATGCAACCGCATATGGTGTTTATGAAGTGGCAGAGCTGCTTGGTGCTGCACCGCAGGCGAAACCGCTTTATGACGCTGTTGTGAATGCACTGAATGCGAAATGTAAAAATAACAAATAACAGCTATTTATCCCACTTTTCTTTCCGATATTCCCCAGGTGTCACCTGGTAGTGCTTTTTGAAAGCTCTGCAAAAATAATCTACATTGTGAAAACCGGTTTCGGCTGAAATGGTGCTGACTTTTTTCTCTGTATGGGAGAGCAGAAGAGCAGCCTGTTTCAGCCGATAGTTTATGAGATAATTGACCGGCGTGATGTGAAGATAGCTCCGAAAAAGATTTAAGGCAGAGCTTTTGCTGATCATAGACTGTGCAGCAATCTCATCCAGGGAAAGATTTCTTCTGTAATTTTCGTGAATAAACTGCATCATCAGCTGGAGTCTTGCGCGGTTTACAGAGAACTGTCCAGTGATTTCCGGCATAGTGGAAAGATCTGTATGCTTGTATATTTCCAGCCAGAGCTGCTGCATAAGGGCAAAGGTCAGAAGATGGCAGGAAGAACCGGAAGTCTGCGCAGAAATAATCTGCTTCATAAGATCAAGAACTTTGGTCTGCCAGGAAATCTCCCTGCGAAAAATCCAAAAAGGAATATTCGAAGAAATGATAGGCTTCACATAATTCTGGTAAATATAGCTGTCTGTAGCTGCAAGGAAAGAGGGCATGCAGAGAAAGTTTGGGATGACAGCATCCACAGGAGAGGAAAAACGGTGAAGGAATTTGGAATTAATAAAAATGCCGCTGTCAGATGGCAGCTCCAGCTGTTTTTCCCCAATCCATGCAGTTACGGTTCCGGATTGAATATACACAAATTCCAGCTCCGTATGCCAGTGCCAGTCTATGCAGTTAAAATCAAATTGGGCTAAATGCTCATAATAGTAGCGAAAGGGATAGTCCTGGCTTCCGTGGGGAATGGTCTCCATTAAATTTTCGTCGGTAATAATTTTGGTATATACGTTGGTTTCTTTCATATCTTGTTTATCCTCAAATCGAGACCTGGAGCCTGTTTGAAAATCATTCCCGCAATCTGCTCGTCCCACTTTGCGGTATATTTTGCAGAAAACCTTTTTCGAACCGCTCTGGGAAGTGCCCCGAAAAAATAGAAAATTAATGTTTTTACGATATTATACAATAAAAATCAGAAATAATCCAATGAAAAACACATTTAAATATAATATAATCCAATAAGACAAAAATCTTCTTTAAAGAAGAAAAAAAGGAGAACCAATCATGCCAAATTACCAGAAAACCAAACGAGCCTGTTATATGGGCTTTATCACCCAGGCTATAGCAGCAAATTTTGCACCTTTGCTGTTTCTGAAATTTCACACAGATTATCATATTTCCCTTGGAAATATTGCACTGATCTCCACCTGCTTTTTCTTTACCCAGCTGCTGGTTGACTTGTTTTGTGCCCGATTTGTGGACAAAATCGGATATCGCGTGTGCATTGTAACCTCTGAGATCAGTTCCGCTTTAGGACTGGTGGGGCTGGCATTTCTTCCGGAGCTTTTGCCAGATCCTTTTATGGGAATTATCATCAGTGTTATTGTTTATGCTGTTGGAAGCGGACTGATTGAAGTGCTGTGCAGTCCTATTATGGAAGCATGTCCTTTCAAAAATAAAGAAGCGACCATGAGTCTTCTTCATTCCTTCTACTGCTGGGGCTCTGTGGGAACCATTGCAGTTTCCACCCTGTTTTTCGCAGTTTTTGGAATGGACAGCTGGAAGTGGCTGGCAGTTTTGTGGGCAATCGTTCCGGCCGTTAATGTTTACAACTTTGCCACCTGTCCCATCGAACATCTGGTGGATGAAGGGGAAGGCATGAAGATCAGGGAACTGTTTCGTAAGCCTGTGTTCTGGATTGCCGTGTGTCTGATGGTGTGTTCAGGGGCATCAGAGCTGTCCATGTCCCAGTGGGCATCTGCCTATGCAGAGGCGGCACTTGGACTGTCAAAGACCATCGGAGACCTGGCCGGTCCCTGCATGTTTGCCATTACGATGGGAATCAGCCGTATGATCTTTGGAAAATACGGAGATAAAATGGACTTGATGAAATTTATGGCAGGCTCCGGAATTTTATGCGTATTCTGCTATCTTCTTGCATCTCTGTCCTCCAATCCGGCAGCAGGACTGATCGGCTGTATTGTCTGTGGATTTTCTGTTGGAATCATGTGGCCTGGTACCATCAGTATTTCCTCTAAGAAATTTCCAGCCGGCGGAACCGCCATGTTTGCCCTTCTTGCCATGGCAGGAGACCTTGGAGGCAGCATAGGCCCTGGAATCGTGGGGCGTGTCACACAGAATGCAGGAGATAATATCCGCGTGGGTATGGGCGTAGGACTGATTTTCCCAGTGGTGCTGCTGGTGATGATTTTTCTGCTGAAAAAGGTGAAAGTAGAGGAAAAATAACTGGTATTTGAAAATCTACAGAGGGTTTAGAACGTGTTTGAAAAAGGCTTTCTGCAAAAAATTTCCATAAAGCAGGGAGTACAGATGGTGGGAATGATTTTCAAACACGCTCTGAAATATAATAGGAAGGCTGAGGTATTATTTAAAACGGGTTGGCGTAAATTAAAGATAAGTATATTCTGAGTATGCATATGCTGCAAAATGGAGGAAATATGCCAGATCAGAAGCTGGATAATCTTTTGAACCTTGCGCTGGATGCCACAGAAGAGGAAAGAGAGAAATCCCGAAATCTGAATGTGGGGTATGAGAAGCAGACACGAAAGTGGGAAATTATTGTGAAGTATAGTGAAATGGGTGATTCTGTTGAGGCGTTGCTTGGTGGATCCGGAATTTCCGTGGTTCCTCTCCTTGGCGGGTATGCCATTGTGACGCTTCCTGAAAGTATGCTGGAAGAATATTCCCGACGTCCCCAGATAGAATTTATAGAAAAGCCCACCCGTCTGTATTTTGAAGATCTTTTTTCAAAAGAGGCAAGCTGTATTACCCAGGTACAGCGCGATGAACCGGGGAATCTGCAGCTGACAGGGCGCGGCGTGTTGATCGGAATTGTGGATTCCGGGGTGGATTACAGGCATCCTGCATTTCTTACAGCAGATGGAAAGTCCAGGATTCTGCGTTTGTGGGATCAGAGCATTCCCGGTAATCCCCCGGAGGGCTATGCAACAGGAACTGAATATACCAATGAGGAAATCAATGAGGCGTTGTCCCTCTCTGTGCAGGAGGGGCGGCGCCTTGTTCCGTCTGAAGATGGAAGCGGTCATGGAACCGCTGTGCTTGGAGTGGCAGCTGGCAGCGATTTTTCCCGTGGGGCAGTGAACCGGGGTGTGGCATATGAAAGTGACCTTCTGGTTGTGAAAATGGGTATTCCAAGACAGGACTCTTTTCCAAGAACTACAGAGCTGATGCAAGGTGTAGATTATCTGGTTCGGCAGGCTATACGGCTTGGAAGACCAATCGCGCTCAATTTAAGCTTTGGAAATAATTATGGCTCACACAGAGGCGATTCTCTGCTGGAAACTTATCTGGACAATGTGTCCGGTATGGGGAAAAATGTGATTTGTGTAGGAATGGGCAACAATGGAAATGATGCTCTGCATACCGGAGGAAAGCTTTCGCCAGGTGAAATCCAGGAAATTGAACTTGGTGTTGGTGCCTTTGAGCCTACCTTAAATGTGCAGCTTTGGAAAAATTACGAAGATGAGATGGAAATCTATCTGGAACATCCAGCCGGGGAGCGTGTTGGCCCCCTTTTTGAAACACTGGGCGCCCAGCGTTGGCAGGCGGGAAATACGGAACTTCTGATTTATTATGGAAAACCGGCACCGTATCATGTGACGCAGGAGATTTATGTGGATTTTCTGCCGCAGGATGAGAAAACCCCCTATGTAGACAGCGGTGTGTGGAAAACAATCTTAGCAGCAAGAAATATAAAAAACGGGGAATATTTCCTGTGGCTTCCAGGTGGCAAAACGCTAAACCCAGGCACAGCCTTCTATCTTCCACGTCCTCAGGGAACCCTCACAATCCCTGCCACTGCCAGACGCGTGATCAGCGTCGGCGCCTACGACGCCCGTCAAAACACCTATGCTGATTTCTCTGGCCGCGGCTGTCGTGCCCTCCCCTATCCAAAACCCGACCTTGTCGCTCCCGGTGTTGATATCTATGCTCCCCGCTCTGGTGGAGGCTATGCATCCTTCACTGGCACTTCCTTTTCCACGCCTTTCGTTACCGGTGCAGCCGCCCTCCTTATGGAATGGGGAATCACCCGCCGAAAAGATCCCTACCTCTATGGCGAAAAACTAAAAGCCTATCTCCGTCGTGGTGCAAAAGCCTTGCAAAGATCGGAAAAGTTGCCAAATGACTTAATCGGGTGGGGACGGCTCTGTTTGGAAAGTAGCCTGCCAGAATAGGATAATTAATGTACAAGATGTAGCAATTTAAAGTGTCCCAATCTGAACATTTTAAAAAGCAGGTCGGATTATTGACTTTTACACCAAGTGTTTCCGAATGGATTAATAAAACGAATGCCATAAAAACTACCGTTTATGTAAAAAAAAGAACCGTTTATGTAAAAAAAGAACCGTTTATGTAAAATACAACAGAATCTGCTGAAATCTGATAGAATACTCCTGAAAATAACAAAGGGAGGAAATGATTATGACAGGATTTTTAGTAAATTTACTGAGCCCGGTTTTCAGCAGTCTCGGTGTAAGTCAGGCTGACCTTACATCCTATATTGAGAAGCTGATCGGCTATGTTATCGCAATCCTTGCTTTACTTGTTGTGATGATCGTAGTAATGGTTGTGGCTCATAAAGCCAAAAAGGGATTCCGTCATGTGATCCGCTGGCAGGCTGCCATTGCATTTATTGCAATTGTTGCAGTGCTTGTAAATGTAATCTGCTACGGACCGATGTACAACAACGTATCAAGTGTTTTAAACGCAAAGAAAGTAGTACTTGCACAAGAGACTACAGACCAGAGCCGTGCAACCATTCAGAAGGTTGCTGAAGAAGGAATGGTGTTACTGAAAAACGATGGTATTTTACCTCTTTCCTCAGATACAAAGAAACTGAATGTATTCGGCTGGGATTCTACAAACCCGCTGTTTGGCGGAACAGGATCAGGATCTTCTGATTCTTCCACAGCAATCGGTATTCTGCAGTCCTTAAAGGATGCCGGATATGAGACAAACGAGTCTCTTACCAAGATGTATACTGACTACAGAGCTGACCGTCCTACAATTGCTATGGCACAGCAGGACTGGACACTTCCTGAGCCGACAAAGGATTATTACACAGACAGTCTGATGGACGAAGCAAAAGAGTATTCTGACACAGCTGTAGTTGTAATTGGACGTTCCGGTGGAGAGGGTGCAGACCTTCCAACCGATATGAAGTCTGTAATTGATGGAAGCTATGCAAAGATGGCAGAGGAAGTATCGGTTTCCCCGGATAATTACGGATATGTAAAAGGAAGCTACACAAACAATGGAGACTATGATGACTTCGATGAGGGAGAAAGCTATCTCGAGCTTTCCAACACAGAGGAAGATATGCTGGATACAGTATGCTCCCAGTTTGATAATGTTATTGTAGTTGTAAATGCAAATAATGCAATGGAACTGGACTGGGTTGACAAATATGAGCAGATCGGTGCTGTTATCTTTGCTCCTGGAGCAGGTGCAACAGGCTTCGAAGCACTGGGCGAGATCATCAATGGTTCTGTAAACCCATCTGGAAAAACAGTAGATACCTTTGTAAAGGATCTGACAGAGACTCCATACTACAACAATATGGGTCTGAATGCTTATACAAACGTAGAAGATCTGAAAGAGCAGATCGCAGCAAATGATCCGGCTTACGAAGGAAGCATGGGATTTGTAAACTATGCAGAAGGAATCTATGTAGGATATAAATTCTATGAAACAGCAGCTGAAGAGGGTCTTATCAAGTATGAGGATATGGTACAGTATCCATTTGGATATGGACTCAGCTACACAACCTTTGACAAACAGATTGAGAATTTCAAGGATAACGGAGATACCGTCACCTTTGATGTAACAGTAGAGAACACAGGCTCTGTTGCAGGAAAAGATGTTGTGGAAATTTATTACACAGCACCTTACACAAACGGTGGAATTGAGAAAGCAGCAGCAAACCTGATCGCTTTTGAGAAAACAGATTCTATTGAGCCGGGAGAATCCCAGACAAAATCATTTACTATCAACAAAGAAGATATGGCTTCCTATGATTCCGAAGGAATTAAGATTTCCGGAGGAGGTTATATCTTAGAGGCTGGCGAATATACAATTTCTCTTCGTTCAGACTCTCATACAGTTCTTGGTGAAGAGAAGTTCACCGTTGATGAAGATATTGATTACAGCAAAGATGGTCGCTCTTCTGACAAAACTGTTGCAACAAACCAGTTTGAGGATTATGCGAGAGGCGACTTTGAGCAGCTTTCCCGTGAGGACGGTTTTGCAAATTATGACAAAGCATGCGGTGTGCCGGAAGAGGATGCTTATGTAATGAGCGACGAGACAAGAGCAGCCGTAGAAGAGAATGTATTTGGCATTTATGATGGAACCAAATATAACAATGATTCTGATGAAATGCCGGAAATGGGAGCAGACAACGGACTTCAGCTTGCTGACCTTACCGGAAAAGATTATGACGATGCAGACTGGGATAAGCTGTTAGACCAGCTTAGCTTTGAAGATATGACTACTCTGATCAATGTTGGTGGATGGCAGACTGCAGAAATCAAATCAGTAGGTAAAATTGCCACATCTGACTGTGATGGACCTGCAGGATTAAACAACTTCATCACAAAGGCATATGGAACTGCTTATCCATCTGAAGTTCTTATGGCTCAGACCTGGAACAAAGAACTTGCAAATGAAATCGGCGTTTCTATGGGACAGGAATATGTAGATGCTGACAACTACGGATGGTACGGACCCGCTATGAACATCCACCGTACAGCGTTTGCAGGGCGTAACTTCGAGTATTATTCAGAAGACAGTCTGTTGTCCGGATACATGGCAGCAAATGAAATGAATGGAGCAGCCACTAAGGGTGTTTATCCATACATGAAGCATTTTGCATTAAATGATCAGGAAACAAACAGATGCTCCTTCCTTCTCACATTTGCTTCTGAGCAGACCATCCGTGAAGGATATCTGAAAGCATTTGAGCTTGCAACAAAGGGCTTTGAGGGAAAAGCAATGGCAGTTATGTCCTCCTTCAACTGGATCGGTACAGTGCCAAGCTGTGCAAACAACGAGCTTTTGAACAACGTGCTCCGTGGAGAATGGGGATTCGTTGGAATGGTAGAAACCGATTATGACGGTTCCTATGGTTACATGATCACCGATCATTGTATCAGAAACGGAAATGATCTGATGCTTGGATTTAACAGTGCAGAGTCCAACAAACTGACAGATGAGAGCGCAACAGCAGTTCTTGCAATGCGTCAGGCTTGCAAAAATATCCTTTATACAGTAGCAAACAGCGGATATTATGCAGATGGAAATCCGGCAAGCGGAATGACCAATATGACAAAACTGTTTGTAATGATTGATGTGATTCTTGCAGTTGTTCTTATTGTAGTTGATACAATTGTAATTGTACGTTGGAGAAAAAAGAAAAAACAGGCTGTAAACGAATAATTAAACAGTAATCTGGAGACATAAGTCCCCCTTTTAAATCTGGAAAAAGCAGAGCAAGGAATCTGTAAAAGTTTCAGAGAAAAAAGGGGGATTTTTTTATGTGATTTTTGTCTTGCAGAGTGAGGGAAAATTATTTATTATGAAAGGAGTTGTAATAACAGGAAAAAAGGAGGACTGGTATGATCAGCATTGCGATTGTAGAAGATGAAGAACTGTATGCAAAGCAGCTTCAGCAGTTTCTGCATCAATATGAAAAAGAGAACAAAGAGATGTTTGACATTACAGTCTATTCAGATGGCGATCAGATTGTAAATAAATATAAATCCCAGTATGATATTATCCTGATGGATGTGGAAATGAAATTTATGGACGGAATGTCTGCCGCTGAAGAAATCCGTAAAATTGACACGGAGGTTGTGATCATTTTCATTACGAATATGGCACAATATGCGATCAGGGGATATGCAGTGGATGCGTTGGATTATGTACTGAAGCCGGTGTCCTATTTCGCATTTTCCCAGAGGCTTAACCGTGCTATCAGCCGGATGAAAAAGCGGAAAACGAAGATCATCATGGTGAATATGAAAGGCGGCATGGTCAGGATTAATGTTGCAAATATTTATTATATTGAAAGTCAGGGACATACTCTGATACTCCATACCATACTGGGAAACTATGAAACAACAGGGAAAATGAAGGAGATGGAGGAAAAGCTTTCGGAGATGAATTTCTGCCGTGGAAATAAGGGATATCTGATCAACCTCCAGCATGTGGACCGGATCCAGGATGGATGTGCTTTGGTGAAGGGAGAAAATCTGACATTGAGCCGTGCACGAAGAAAGGTCTTCATGGAAGCCCTGACCAGATATTGGGGAGAGGTGATAAAATGACAGAATATTATCTGCCGGATATTCCGAGAATTTATACGGCACTTGCAGAGTGGATGGCTTGTCTGATTTTTATTTTGCCTTTCAAAAAAAGATTTTCACCGGCTGTAACAGGCTGTCTTGTGGCAGGTGCATTTGGAATACAGAGCGTATTTCTGATTTCTACCGGTGGGGTAAGACTGATTTTTTGGATCCCCTGTATGATATTTGCGGTTTTTCTGATGGTTGCTTTTGTTTTTTGCTGCTGTGAGATCAGGCTGACAGATGCGGCATATTTTGGAATGATTGCTTTTGTAGCAGCTGAATTTATGGCTTCTGCCGGGTGGCAGATCCTGTGTTATACAGGGAAAGAAGCATGGATGTCCTGGTGGCAGCAGGGAATGGCAATTCTTCTGATCTATGGTGTGATTGCAGTGATATTGTACAAAATTCTTCATATTCATATGCCAAAGGATGGACAGATGGAAATCACCAGAAGGGAATATTTTTCCGGACTCCTGATCAGTATTGCCGTATTTGCTGTCAGCAATATGAGTTATGTGAATGTGAACACGCCATTTACAGGCAGATATTCTTTTGAAATGGGGAATATTCGTACTATGGTAGATGTTGCAGGAATTGCAATTTTATATGCACATTTGATACAGTGCTGTGAGCTCCGGGTGAGAAAAGAACTGGAGGCGGTGCAGAATGTGCTTCAGAATCAGTATGCGCAATACAAACAGTCAAAAGAAAGCATTGAGCTGATCAATTATAAGTATCATGACCTGAAGCATCAGATTGCTGTGCTAAGAAGTGAAGCTGATCCTGGAAAAAGGGAAGCATTTCTGGATAAAATGGAAGCAGATATAAAGAAATATGAAAGTCAGAACAAAACAGGAAATAAAGTGCTGGATACCGTGCTGACTACCAAGAGCCTTTATTGCGCAAAGCATAACATAACCTTTACCTGCGTTGCAGATGGAACCCTGCTGGATTTTATGGATGTTATGGATATCTGCAGTATTTTTGGAAATGCATTGGATAATGCCATTGAATGTGAATTGAAGATTCCGGATAAAGAAAAAAGATTAATACACGTCAGTGTCTCAAAACAGAAAAACTTTCTGCTTCTCCGGTTTGAAAATTATTATGATACCGAACTGAATTACCAGGGCGGAGCGTTTATCACAACGAAGCGGGACAAAGAATTCCACGGTTATGGACTGAAAAGCATTCGCTATACGGTAAATAAATATGATGGCGCTGTTTCCATTGATACAAAGGAGAATTGGTTTGACCTGAAGATACTGATACCGGCCAGCGAAAATGCACAAAAACAGATCGATAAAATCGTATAATATATACAAAAAATGTATTGCAATTTTCTAAAAAAAGTAGTAAAACTTTAGTTAGATAAAGAGAAATGCATTGAACAGGACAAATTACAAAAGATAACCGGAACACAGAGAGCCGCAGACTGGTGAGAGGCGGCAGAAGGTATTTTGTGGTATCACCTGGGAGCATCCCGCTGAAAAAATAATAACTAATTTCAGTAAGCTGGGACGTAGTCTTCACGTTACAGAAGAAGCTGTTTATACAGACAGCAATGAGTGGTCGTATTTAGTAATAGATACGATAATACAAAGTGGTACCACGGAAATTCCGCCTTTGTTATCCATTGGATAGCAAGGGCGTTTTTTATATATATTAACCACTTGACTACAAATGAAAGACGAGGAGAAAGATTATGAGTGGAATTATGATGATGGTAATCGCTATCGTAGTTCTGGGTGGCGCATATCTTCTGTATGGCCGTTACCTCCAGAACAAATGGGGAATTGACCCGAAAGCAAAAACTCCGGCTTACGAAATGGAGGATGGAGTTGATTATGTACCGGCTGATACCAATGTAGTATTTGGACATCAGTTCGCATCCATTGCCGGTGCCGGCCCGATCAACGGACCGATCCAGGCAGCCATTTTTGGATGGCTTCCGGTACTGCTTTGGATTCTGATCGGTGGTGTGTTCTTTGGAGCAGTTCAGGACTTTGCATCTATGTATGCCTCTGTAAAGAACAAAGGACGTACAATCGGATACATTATTGAAGCGTACATTGGAAAACTTGGAAAAAAATTATTCCTTTTATTCTGCTGGCTGTTCTGTATTCTGGTTGTTGCGGCATTCGCAGATGTTGTAGCCGGAACCTTTAACGGATTTGCCACAAATGATGCAGGAGAAGTGACAAAGGTAGTGGCAAATGGAGCTGTTGCAACAACTTCCATGTTATTCATTTTTGAAGCAGTTGGACTTGGATTTTTCCTGAAATACACAAAGTTCAATAAATGGGTAAATACTGCTTTTGCAATTGTGCTGTTGGTTGCAGCAATTGTGCTGGGACTGCAGTTCCCGATGTATGTAAGCCTTGGAACATGGCACATTATTATCTTTGTATATATTCTGATTGCTAGTGTAGCTCCTGTATGGGCGCTGCTTCAGCCACGTGATTATCTGAACAGTTATCTTCTGATCTTCATGATCGTGGGCGCTGTTATCGGTGTATTTGCAGCGAACCCGGCATGTAATCTTCAGGCCTTTACAAGCTTTAATGTAGATGGACAATACATGTTCCCAATCTTATTTGTAACAATCGCCTGTGGTGCAGTTTCCGGCTTCCATTCCCTGGTATCTTCCGGTACTGCTTCCAAGCAGATTAAAAATGAAAAGAACATGCTTCCAGTTTCATTTGGTGCAATGCTTATGGAAAGTATGCTTGCAATCATCGCATTGATCGCAGTTGCATCCTTTGGACAGGGCGAGGCAGCTGCACAGGGACTTACCACCCAGCCCCAGATTTTCGCAGGTGCGATTGCAAACTTCCTTTCTGTGATCGGTTTGCCTCACTCACTGGTATTTACATTGATCAACCTTGCTGTATCTGCTTTTGCGCTTACATCACTTGACTCTGTAGCCAGAGTAGGACGTCTGTCCTTCCAGGAATTTTTCCTTGATTCTGACACAGATGAGAAAAATATGAGTCCATTCCAGAAAGTAGTAACAAACAAATACTTTGCAACCATCATTACACTTGTACTTGCTTACCTGCTTACAAAGGTTGGATATGCAGAAATCTGGCCACTGTTTGGTTCTGCAAACCAGCTGTTATCTGTACTGGCACTGGTAGCCTGCGCAGTATTCTTAAAGAAAACCAAGCGTCAGGGCTGGATGCTTTGGGTACCAATGGTATTTATGATGGCAGTTACCTTTACCGCACTTGGAATGACAATTGTAAAGCTTTCCAAAGCATTTGTAACAACAGGTCTGGATCTTGGAAATTCTTTACAGCTGATATTTGCAGTATTACTGTTAATACTGGGTGTGCTGGTTGCAATCCAGGGTATTAAGAAGCTTTTGGAAAAACCGGAAACTGAAAAGAAAGCAGAACGGGTATAATAAGAATAACCCCGTCACAAAATAAGTCCCCAACGCAGTACATTTTACAGACTGCGTAGGGGACTGTTTTTTTACTTATTGCCTGTTATTGATTTTTTTGTTGAAGTACAGAAAGAAAATTACATTAAGCAAAATGCCTACCAGTGTGGAGGCAGGTGCTGCCAGACCGATTTTTGTCAGGCTGGCAGCAGGCTGAATGCTCATATAATATGACATTGGAAGACGCACCAGAAGTGTCTGGAACAATCCCTGAAACATAACCCATAAGGTCTGATTATTTCCGTTAAAATAACCAACCATACTAAACATAATTGCTGTTAAAATTGTTTCAGGCGCGAAGCCCTTCAGATACTCAAAGCCTTTCTGGATAACTGCTGCATCAGTTGAGAACAGGCTGGCAAGTACATCACCCTTCAATAGAATCAGAACAAAAACCAGACATCCGAATAGCAGTCCGACTCCGATTCCGGTGAACATGGACTGCTTTGCACGCTTCGGCTTTCCCGCTCCTACATTCTGGGAAACGAAGGATGCCATGGACTGCATCAGTGCGCTTGGAATCAGCATGGCAAAGTTTACAATTTTGCAGGCAACTCCATATCCAGAGGAGGCTTCCAGTCCCAATCTGTTTACAAATGCACAAAGTGCCAGGAAAGACATCTGGGTAAGAAATTCCTGGAGAGCCAGGGGCAGTCCGATTCCCAGAAAACGTTTACATTGGGAATTAAAACAGAAGTCGGATCTTTTGATGGAAAAGGGAAGCTTCTTTTTCAGCAGGATGACGATCGCACATACTACACTGACCGCCTGTGCGAAAACGGTTGCGAGAGCTGCGCCGGCGGCATCCAGATGAAGTCCTGCAACCAGAAATAAATCTCCGAAAATATTTACAATACAGGCTACCAGAACGAATAAAAGCGGCGATTTACTGTCACCAAGCCCGCGGAAAATAGCAGCAAGCAGGTTGTAGGCAACAATGAAGAAAATACCGCTCCCACAGATTC
The DNA here is from genome assembly GCF_040908885.1 of Ruminococcus sp. RTP21358st1_G6_RTP21358_211008. NCBI lineage: Bacteria > Bacillati > Bacillota > Clostridia > Eubacteriales > Oscillospiraceae > Ruminococcus > Ruminococcus sp. RTP21358st1_G6_RTP21358_211008. Next base: position 76,505 of record NZ_JBDGDM010000004.1, on the reverse strand, counting down.
TTACATAGCTTGTGGTAAGTGAAACAGCCTCCGCAGGAGCCTGCATAAGCACGGAAATAGGGTGGGCGAAAACAATCATTACAATAAAAAGTATGGCAGAAATGACAGCAAAAACAACTGCAGCACCGCCAATAACAGAGCCAATTCGTTCCGGCTTTTTTTCGCCAAGATAGCGGGCTATGAGGACTGTGATTCCCATAGCAAACTGTGTCACCACAAAGGTAACAAGGTTCAGTACCTGGCTTCCGGTAGAAACAGCAGACAGTCCGGATGTAGAGCCGAAGCGTCCAACTACTAGAAGGTCTACGGCACCGTATGCTGCCTGCAGTACAAGGGCCCCAAAAATCGGAAGCATAAAAAGGGCAAGCTTTTTCAGAATGCTTCCCTGTGTAAAATCATTCTGTTCATTTGTCAAGGTCGATTCTCCTTTCACACATAATCTTATAAAATTTCTCCATGGTCCGGATGGTACACAGAATGTCCTCATCTGGAATACTGTCTACATAACCGGACAGGATAGTAAAGTACTGCTTATTGTACTTTTCGGAAAGGGCTTTTCCGGCTTCTGTGACAGTAAGATAAGTAACCCGGCCGTCCTCTGCAGATGCAAACTTTTTCACATAGCCTTTGGCTTCCATGTCCTTCACTGTACGGGTTACACCGGGACGTGGGAGGGAAAGAGCATCACTTACATCTGATACCTTCACTTGGATTCCCTGCTTTTCCAGCTTTTCAATGATATCCAGATATTGAATATAAGAAGATGCAACTCCATCTGGCAGAGGCGGCAGCATATCCCGGATCCGCTTGCCCTGATAACAGGCATCCATCATACGCTTGATAAGTTCAATGTCCATAGGTATTTCTCCTTACAAAAAAAATAATTACCACTATTAATTAACAGTGGTAATTATAATAAGAGCGAAAACTTTTGTCAAGAAAAATGTGTAATTACATATTTTGCATTGATTTTTTGGTTACTGTTTATTGGTAACATTTTGCGAGGTGTTTTTTGTAAGCAAAGCTCACAGAAAAACCGAGAACCTCGGCGCGAAATCATGCGAATGCATGATTTCTGTGCATCCCGAAGCGTGTTGCTGGTCACGGAGTGAACAGTAGCTTTTTTTGTGTCAAACTGAATGGATAAATTCCTCCACATAAAAAAGTGCAGCCCCGATCGCCGGCGTATACTGTCCATGTGTACCCACGAGAATCTGTTCTTCTTTCAGCTCAAATGGAGTCATGGAATTGATCTGCCGCAGCAGATAATCCGTGTCATCTTCCGTAAAATAAGGTGCCAGATATCCACTGATAATGATTGGTGCATCAATAACCAGATTCAGGTTTTTCATTGCAAAAGCCAGATGCTTGAGATAATCCTCCCAGATTTGTATAAGCTGAGGGGATTTTTTTTCTCTTAAAAGAGGGAAAAATTCCTTTACAGCCATGCCGCTGGCCTGTTCCAGAGAGTTAGCAGAGCAATAGGTTTCCAGACAGCCCCGGTTTCCGCAGTAGCAAAGCGGTCCGTCAGGGTTGACGCATATATGCTCGATTGTTCCGCTGTGCATAGAACGTCCCTGGTGAATCTGGTGATTGGTGATAATGGCACCGCCAAGATTTCGATTCAATAAAAGGACAACAGCGCTGTCAAGCTCCGGATGATTCCATAATTCCAGAAAAGCAGCTGATTTGGAGTCATGTTCCAGATGGCAGGGATAAGGCAGATGCCTGGAAAAATCCTTTAGACGCATACCGGTGTTGTTCATAATGTTTCCGTAGATAACAGTGGTATTATCCGGGGAAGTAATTCCCTGGGTAGCGATGGAAACCCCCAGAATTTTATTCTCCGGATACTGGTTTTTGTCAATAAAGTCCTTGACTTTGTCAGTGATCTGCTGGTAATACGCAGCTGTGTTTGAGTAGGTAAGCGGAATTGTATCCGTATAGACCGTGTTTCCGTACAGATCAATGGCGGTGATATGAAACATATTTTTTAATATTCCAACACCAATGGAAATTCTGAAATCCGAAACAATCTGAATGGCATTGGCCTTTCGTCCTCCGGTGGAATCAAAGTAACCATTTTTCTCAATCAGCCCTTCATTTTCCAGAAGATTTAAATTCTGGCTGACAGTAGACAGACCCATCTGCAGATCTTGAACGATCTGTAGCTTTGAGGTCAGTTTGCTCCGGTAAATGTATTGGTAAATTTTGGAACGGTTTATTTTCTTTAAAGCAATGGTGGTTAATCCTTTTTCACTCATGATGGTCTCCTGGTTATGTCTTTAGTACAACATAAGGTTAGTGACTGCTAATAAATATTCAAATAGGTAATGTTACTGTCCATTGGTAACAAAGCTTGTATTGCAGACTATGAAGTGAACAGTAATCATGTAATCTTTACTTTATCAGATAATGTTAAGTCTTACTTGCATTTTAGTATAGAACAGTTAAAAAAGCAATAAGCAGAAAATTACTGGTAAAACCATACAAAAATTAGAAATAAAAATTAGGATTTCTGTCAATGGATTTTTGAAAAGAAAAGATATATACTCAACTTACAATTAAGGCATACACATAAGTTAAAACAAAAAGAAACATAAAGAACAACAAAACAGATTGGGATTGAGAATCAGATCTGTACAATAAGAAAATTAGGGAGGAACAGAACATGAAATTAACATTAAACGGAATCAAAGAGCATGAAGCATGGGAAAATGCAGGAATTCAGCTTCCAGGTTATGATGTGGAGAAAATATCTGCCAAAGCGAAAGAAGCTCCGGTATGGGTACATTTTGGAATCGGCAATATTTTCCGTGTATTTATCGGTGGTATTGCAGACGGACTTCTGGAAGACGAAATTCTGGACAGAGGAATTACCTGTGTGGAGACCTTTGACTATGATGTAGTGGATAAGATTTATGAACCATATGACAATCTTGGATTAAATGTAATCCTTCATGGAGACGGAACCCGTGAATATAAGGTTCTGGGCGCTCTGGCAGAAGCTGTAAAGGCTCAGTCTTCAGACTTGGAACAGTGGAACCGTCTGAAAGAAATTTTCACCAGCAAATCCCTTCAGATGGCATCCTTTACCATCACGGAAAAAGGATATGCATTACATAAAGCTGACGGAACCTGGTTCCCATTTGTACAGGCTGATATCCAGAATGGTCCGGATAAGGCCACAGGTGCCATGGCAGTTCTGGTGGCAATGCTCTACGAGAGATATAAAGCAGGCGAATATCCGATCGCTCTTGTATCCATGGATAATTGCTCCCAGAATGGTGCGAAGCTTCGTGAGTCTGTGCTGACTATGACAGAAGAATGGAAGAAAGCCGGATTTGTAGATGATGGATTTATAAGCTATGTAAGTGATGAGAAAGTGGTTGCTTTCCCATGGACCATGATCGATAAGATCACACCTCGTCCCAGTGAGCAGATTGCAGCTGACCTTGAGAAGCTTGGCGTAGAAAGCATGCAGCCTGTTATCACAAGCAAGAAAACATATATTGCACCATTTGTAAATGCTGAGAAACCACAGTATCTTGTAATCGAGGACAGCTTCCCCAATGGACGTCCTGCTCTGGAAAAAGGTTTCGGCGTATACATGGCAGACAGAAATACAGTAAATCTTTCTGAGAGAATGAAAGTAACGGTATGTCTGAATCCGGTTCATTCTGCAACTGGTCCTCTTGGCGTGGTTCTTGGATATGACCTTTTTGCCCATATGCTGAATACAAATGAAGACATGATGAAAATGGCACGTATGGTAGCCTATAGTGAGGGACTTCCGGTAGTTGCTGATCCTGGAATCCTTTCCCCACAGGCATTTGTGGATGAGCTTTTTAACGATCGTTTCCCAAATGAATACCTTGGCGATACCAACCTTCGTCTTGCTGTGGATGTATCCCAGATGGTTGGAATCCGTTTTGGAGAGACTGTAAAGGCATATGTGAAGAGATTCGGGAATGCATCTAAGCTCACAGCAATTCCTCTTGGAATCGCTGGCTGGTTAAGATATATGCTGGCAGTGGATGATGCAGGGAATAAATATGAACTGGCACCAGATCCGATGAATGAGGAACTCCAGGAACAGTTAAAGGATATTGTTATTGGAAAGCCTGAGACTTTTAAGAATCAGCTGAAACCGATCCTTTCTAACGAGCGCCTGTTTTTCACAGATCTTTACAAAGCTGGTGTGGGAGAGAAGATTGAGAACATGTTCAGGGAAATGATCGCAGGGCCGGGAGCTGTGAGAGCTACAATTCATAAATATGTTACAGCGTAATAAATTTATCTGGGATGCACTATGCTGATAAGTCCCGAATATAGGATAGCAAAAATGCGGGTGTTGTTATCTGTTTAACTGTAGACTATTGAATGAGAAATTTGGGGAGGAAATACAAAATGACAGAACCGGTATTTGTGGCAGAGTCAGCCAGACTGCTGATCGCGGCAGGGACAGGAATTATATTGCTTCTGCTTCTTATCATTAAATTTAAGATTCATCCGATTTTATCACTGCTGATTTCAGCATTGGTTATTGGGCTTGGAGCCGGAATGCCGGTTCCAACTCTGGTAAGTACAGTGGAAAAAGGTGCTGGGGATACCCTTCAGGGCATTGTCCTGTTAATTGGACTTGGCTCTTTGTTTGGAGGAATCCTGGAAGTATCCGGAGGTGCACAATGTGTTGCCCAGACGTTGATCAATAAATTCGGCGAGAAAAAATCCGGAATTGCACTGGGAATCACAGGGCTGGTAGTTGGTACAACCGTATTCTTTGAGGCTGGTGTGGTGATTCTCATTCCACTGGCATTTGGACTTTCAAAAAAGACAAAGAAATCTACTTTATATTATGTGATTCCTCTTCTGGCAGGACTGGCCACAGGCTTTGCCTTTATTCCACCATCTGCCGGCTCTGTTCTGGTGGCGAATATGCTGAACGTGGATCTGGGAGTTATGATTGCAGTAGGTGTGCCTGTTGGAATTTTGTCACTGATTTTTGCAGGTATTTTATGGTCAAAATTTATCGGCAGTAAAATTGATGCAGGGCTTCCTTCAAATATTCAGGAAGTTCGGGAAGCCGAAGAAGGTAATCTTCCGAAGTTTTCTACCGTGTTATGCATTATTCTTGTACCGTTGGTATTGATTTTGTGTAACACAATTTCAACTTATATTCCCGGGATTGATCCAGTGAGACCAGTACTGGAATTTCTGGGAACTCCATTTGTAGCACTGATCATAGCTGTGCTGTGTGCCATGTACTTCCTTGGTAAAAAACAGGGATATGATGGAGAACAGTTAAAGAAAATCCTGGACCGTTCCCTGCGCCCTACAGGACAAATCCTTCTTGTAATTACTGGCGGCGGAATTATCCGCTGGGTGCTCCAGGACTGCGGTATGGGAAATATTATCGGACCAGCCCTTGAAAAAAGCGGTCTTCCATTAGTATTGGTTGCTTTTCTCATCGCAGCACTGATCCGCGCGTCTGTTGGAGCTGCTGTGGTAGCCATGACAATGGCAGCCGGAATCATGGCCGCTATGCCTGGAGTAGCAGGACTGTCACCACTTTATCTGGCGGCTATGGTCTGTGCCATCAACGGAGGCGCGACCGCTTTCAGCCATGTAAATGATTCAGGCTTCTGGCTGGTCAGCTCCCTTCTTGAGATTGATGAGAAGACGACCTTGAAATCCTGGACCATGATGGAAACTATCATTGGAATTACAGGTCTGGTCTGTGCGATTGTGCTCAGCCTGTTTGCGTAGGAGCGTGAAAGCGATGAAAATAAAAGTAATATTGGGAACTATGCAGAATGCAAGTAAACTGGTCAGTATTGCAGGATCAATTGCATATGATGTGGATTTGTGTTATGGCCGTTACATAGTAGATGCGAAATCCATGCTTGGAGTCTTAAGCCTGCCGGATTTTGCATATGGAGAATTGCAGATTCCAGTTGAAAGCGAAGTGGAAAAGAAGCAGATTTTAGAAAAGCTGGACGAAGCCGGGCTGTTATATGAGAAAAAGCAGGAGGAAAAATAATGTTAAGGGAGCAGTTAAATGGAATTCAGCATGTAGGAATTCCCACAAATGATATAGAAGCAACCATTGAATTTTATGGAAAGCTTGGATTTGAGGTCGCTTTGCAAACTGTCAATGAGGAAGCAAATGAGAAAGTTTCATTTCTCAAGCTGAATAATCTGGTAATTGAGACCTATGAGAATAAAGCCGCAAAAATGGAATCAGGTGCTATTGATCACGTCGCAATTGATGTAAAAGATATCGAAAAAGTATATGAACTGATCAATCAGGCGGATCTGAATACCACCAGGGATATAATCCATTTTTTACCATTCTGGGAAAATGGTGTCAGATTTTTTACAATTGAGGGGCCGAATAAGGAAAAGATAGAGTTCAGCCAGTATCTGTGATTCCCCAGCGGGAACATCAATTACCCATCCGTAAATCAAAATGCCATCACACTTGGAGTATCCGGTGTGATGGCATTTTGAAATTGCACCTTTTCCACGGGGAACAGAAGCCTTGTCAAGAAGTGCGAATACTTTAGTGAGTTCGGAACCTGGATTAGAGTTTTTTTGATTTCCAAAGGATTCAGTATCCCATCATGTTCCAGAACAATGTCAATTTCTCTGGCATCTTTATCACGGTAGTAATACATATATGGTTCTTGTCCACAGTTCAAATAGGTTTTTGCAATTCTACAGAAAAAACGGCTGATTTTATATTATATGCAAGATTAGCCGAAACATTCTTTCGAAAATAGAAGTGGAAATGTTAATCATATTAGTTATTGACGAAAAGCATAGCTGAATATATTATGAAAATAATGATGAAATATGTGATTTTACAGATGACATAAAGGAAATAAATAAAAATGAATGATATGTACATTAGCAGTTGTAATACTACACAGCAAAATAGAAATGAATAAAAGTGGGTGACAAAAGTTATGATTGACGATCCTTTTTCAGATTTACTGAAAACAAACAAGCGCAAAGAAAATATCTCCAAATTAAACGATGATCTTGCCTATGAGATTCTTTCCGTGGTGGAGGAAATTCCGGCGGGGAGAGTGGCAACCTATGGACAGATCGCAAAGCTGATCGGGCGGGAGAAGAATTCCAGATTGGTGGCGAGGGTGCTGTCTCATGTAGGAAATTATGGGGAGTTTCCATGTTATCGGGTGGTGAATCATATGGGAAGACTGGCGCCTGGTTGGGCGGAGCAGGAGTGGCTGCTGAAAGGGGAAGGAGTTACTCTGAAAGAAAATGGTTGTGTAGATTTGAAGAAATATTTGTGGGAATGTTGATTTTAGAAAGGGTGTATAACGATAAAGAAAAATCTAAAACGAATACGGAATATATTTTTATGGTTTTTACTTATTGTAGTTCTGGTGAATGTTTTTGCACCGCTGTATTGCAGGAAGCCAGATGAAAAATTTGCGGAAACGCTGAAACAGACAGAATTTACTTCCGATACGCCAGGGGGCGAACGGATCCGCTGTATTGATGACAATGAAGAGGCACTTTTGTGGAGACTGCGGATGATTGGAGCAGCGAAGAAGAGTATTGTGCTGGCAACCTTTGATCTGCGGGCGGATGAAAGCGGAACGGATCTTCTTGCGGCGCTGAATCACGCTGCTGAAAAAGGTGTGGAAATCAAGCTCTTAATTGACGGAATTTACCAGCAGTTGTTCTTGAATGGAAGCAAGGAATTTCAGGCACTTGCGTCGCGGGAAAATGTGGAGGTAGGTGTTTACAACCCGGTGAGCCCGGTTGGCTTATTTAAGCTCAATTACCGTATGCATGATAAATATGTGATTGTGGATGACAAAATGTATCTGCTGGGTGGCCGCAACAGCAATGATATTTTCCTTGGAGATTATACCTCAGATATCAATGTGGATCGGGATATTCTGGTATGCGATACAACAAATGGAAAGGGTGAATCCCTGCAGGAACTGGAAGCATATTTTCAGCAGATTTGGAATGAAGATTGCGTGAAAATAAAGGGTGGAAGAAAAAAGAATAGTTCGGAAATTTCTGTGTCAGAAGAAGCGGCAGATGACAGTGAGGGTGCAGAAAGTGATTCGAAAAACTCGAATGTTGTGAATGGAATACCGAATGCTGAAAATGAAATAACAGACGAGACACAGGAAAAGCTTTCAAAGTACGAAAAACAGTACCAGTCTTTAGAAATGCGTTACGCTTCCCTGAAAGAAAAATACACCGATATTGAAGATTACAGCTCCTGGCAGGAGGATACCATTCCGGCGAATAAAATTACGCTTGTCAACAATGGAACCCATGCAGGCCCCAAAACGCCTCTGGTACTTCAGACAATCCGCTATCTGGCGCAGAACGCAGACAATGTAACAATCCAGACCCCATATGTGATCTGCAACGGATACATGTACGACACTTTAAATGAAATCGCGTCCCATGCCCGGTTAAAGATCATTCTTAACGCAGTAGAAAAAGGTTCCAACCCCTGGGGCTGCACCGACTACCTGAATCAGAAAAAGAAAATCCTGAATACCGGTGCCGATGTATATGAGCTGATGAACGAGGTTCCAGTTCACACCAAAGCAGTCCTGCTTGACGACCGACTCTCTGTCGTCGGATCCTATAATCTGGACATGAGAAGTACTTATCTGGATACGGAATTAATGCTTGTTATCGACAGCAAAGAACTGAATCAGCAGATTCAGTCCACGGAAGGTACTTACATAGAAAAAAGTAAAGAAGTTCTGTCAAACGGACAGGAGACCGAAGGGGCACAGTACGAAACGAAAGTGCTGAACTGGCAGAAAAAGCTGTTCTATGGAGTATTAAGAATTATAATAAGACCATTGCGCCAGTTGCTGTAATTTATAGCGTGTTGATTCTTTTGAGACGGCTTTTGCCGTCTCTCTTTTTCTATTTGCCCACAGGAAAATGACAGCTATGTAAAGAAATGGAAAGAAACTTGAAAAAAACAGGTGAAAAATCAGGTAAATAGCAAAATAGGAATTGATTTTTTGTATAAAAGCAGTTAGAATGACCTGTGGGGATAAAATATATTCCCATAAAATCTAAGAACAAAGGCAGGTGAACAGAATGGATAGTTGCGATTCTCATGGGCGAAGTAGTTGCATAGGATGGAAAAACGAAATGACAGATGAGCATCGTGCACATTCTGTTCTTCTTTTCATGTAAAAGGCGCATTGCGCTTAAGAACACTGTTTCATTTCTTTTTTCTATCCTATGAGTTCTTCAGAAGAATCCAATATTCCCTAGAACCTGTTTGAAAAAGCATTCCCGCAATCTGCACGCTCCACTTTGCAGTATATTTTACCCGAATTCAGTTGCCGCAGCTCGCTATGGTGTTCTCATCCGGGCAAAATCCCCCACAAATTGTGACGTACATCTTGCAGAAAACCTTTTTCAAGCACGCTCAAAGAACAGAAAAGCTACACGCTAGAATTCTGTTTAAATACGGATTTTACTGTCCGTAAAAACGGACTTTGTATAAGTCTGTCAAAAATACATAAGATAAACACCTGGAAATGGTGAACTGTCTTATTGTCAGATTGGAGAAAGTAGGATGGAGAAAAGAGTGCAGGACTACACCCAGGACATTCTGGCTGTAGTAAGAAGTAATACCTCTCCGGCAGCTATGAGCGATAAGCTGGGAGATTTTCATGCCAATGACATTGCAGATGCAATGCCGAGGCTGACTGTTCAGGAACGCTGCAAACTGTATCGTATTCTGGAACTGGATATGCTGTCCGATATTTTTGAGTATACGGACTCAGATAATGCAGCAGAATATGTGAAAGAGATGGATGTAAAAAAAGGTGCAGCCATTCTTTCACGCATGGAGACTGATGCCCTTGTAGAGGTTCTTCATAAGATTGATAAAGCCAAAAAGAAATTGCTGTTCGAATTAATGGATGATGATGTCCGCCACGATATTGAGATGATCGCTTCCTTTGATGAGGATGAAATCGGCAGCCGTATGACGACTAACTGCATTATCATTCGTGAGAACCTGACTGTGAAGCAGGCTATGAACAGCCTTGTAGAGCAGGCTGCTAAGAACGATAATATTTCCACAATCTTTGTGGTAACCGAGTCACAGAAATTTTACGGAGCCATTGATCTGAAAGACCTGATCATTGCAAGACAGGATAAATCCCTGGAAGATCTGGTGGCAACCTCTTATCCATATGTATATGCCGAAGAGGATATTGACGACTGTATCGAAGAACTGAAAGCGTATTCCGAGGATTCCATCCCCGTGCTGGATAATGACAACCGCCTTTTAGGTGTTATCACATCTTCCAATATCATCGACCTGGTTGATGATGAAATGGGAGAGGATTACGCCATGCTGGCAGGTCTTACCGCAGAGGAAGATCTGAAGGAACCGCTGAAAGAGAGTATGAAGAAACGTATGCCATGGCTGATCGTTCTTCTTGGTCTTGGAATGGTTGTATCCTCTGTAGTTGGTGTCTTTGAGAACGTAGTTACCCAGCTTCCCATCATCATGGCCTTCCAGTCCCTTATATTGGATATGGCCGGAAACGTCGGTACGCAGTCCCTGGCTGTTACCATCCGTGTCCTGATGGATGAGTCCCTCACCGGCAAGCAGAAGCTGGAACTTGTATTTAAAGAAATGCGGATTGGCCTTTGCAATGGTGCGTTGCTTGGTATATTGTCCTTTGTACTCATTGGACTTTACATTTACTTATTTAAAGGAAAGACTTTGGTATTTGCATACGCCGTATCCGGCTGCATCGGAGTCGCCCTGCTTCTTGCAATGCTGATCTCCAGTGCCGTAGGTACCTGTATCCCACTGTTTTTCAAAAAAGTAGGTGTAGACCCTGCCGTAGCCTCTGGCCCATTGATCACCACCGTCAACGACCTTGTTGCTGTTGTGACATATTATGGACTTGGATGGGTATTCCTCATCGGAATCCTTCACCTGGCAGGTTAATAAGATTGTATATTGAAAGCTCTTTGGGAAGTTAATAAAAATTCCTAAAGGGCTTTTTTATGGTTAAAAAGTTCTTCAGGAGGGACGCATTTGGACAATGTGTATTACTCACTCGCCGGCGCAACGCTCCACAATAGAAGCACCGCAACACCCCACAATGAAATTTGACAAACTCCAAGGAAAAAAGTAAAATATTAATAACTATGCAGAAACATGCATACTACAGATTTTTTCAAAAAGAAATTATAATAAAAATACGAAGAAGCGAGGATGGACCGAAATGAATACATGGGAAGCAAACATTCGTAAAGTAGTACCTTATACACCCGGCGAGCAGCCCAACCAGCCGGACATGATCAAGCTGAACACAAACGAGAACCCATATCCCCCTGCACCAGGCGTGGAGAAAGCATTACACGGGATTCAGCCAGATACCCTCCGCCTTTATCCGGATCCTACAGCTGGCGATCTGGTACATGCAATTGCCCGGAACTATGGACTGAAAGACGAGCAGGTTTTTGTAGGTGTTGGCTCAGATGATGTACTTGCCATGAGCTTCCTCACCTTCTTTAACTCAGATAAACCGATCCTTTTTCCAGATATCACCTATTCTTTCTATGACGTATGGGCGGATCTTTTCAGAATTCCATATGAATGTAAAGCTCTTGATGAGAACTTCTGTATCCGCAAAGAAGATTACTTCGGAGAAAACGGCGGAATTATTTTTCCGAACCCCAATGCACCTACAGGAGTGGAGCTGCCCCTCGGTGACATCGAGGAGATTCTCTTACACAACCGGGACGTCATTGTGATCGTAGATGAAGCATATGTAGATTTCGGAGCGAAATCAGCACTAGAGCTTATAGAGAAATATGACAATCTTCTGGTAGTTCAGACCTTCTCCAAATCCCGTTCCATGGCTGGAATGCGTATCGGCTTTGCGTGCGGCAATCCACAGCTGATCAGATTTCTGAACGATGTAAAATATTCCTTCAATTCTTACACTATGGATCGTACCACTCTTGCAACCGGTGTGGCAGCTATCCAGGATAAGGCATATTTTACAGAAACCTGTGAGAAGATCATTGCTACCAGAGAATGGGCGAAGAAAGAACTGGCTGCCCTTGGTTTCACATTCCCGGATTCTAAGACCAACTTTATCTTTGCTTCTCACAAAAGCTGTCCGGCCAAAGAAATTTTTGAGGCCCTTCGTCAGGAGCATATTTATGTAAGATACTTCCCGAAGCCGAGGATTGACAATCATTTGCGGATCACTGTAGGGACTCAGGAAGAAATGGAAAAATTAATACATTTTCTGGAAAAATATCTAAAAAATCATAAATAAGTGAAAAATATCTGTTTGAACGAAAATTCTGTTCTGGTGATTTTTTTAATACGCTCTGGAGCCTGTGTGAAAAATACTCCGGAACAGGAAGCTCAGAACGACAGGAGTAAATATGAAATATAAGAAATTATTGAAAAAAGCAGCTGTAAGTCTGTTACTTGCCCAGTCCCTGATTTTTACAGGCTTGCCCATTCAGGCAGCAGATATTGCCGGGCAGGGTATGGTCTGGACAGAACGTGCGGAAATGGAAAATGCAGGAGACACTGTATCCGCTGTGTCGTCTGATAAGATGGCTGCGGAAGAGTCTTATGTGCAGGATGATTTTTCAGCAGGTGATGATCTGTCAGGGAGCGGAAGCACTTTAGATGATGCCGGTCAGGCTGGCAATGGAAGTGCAGAAGATGATGACAGCCAGGCTGGCAATGGAAGTGCAGAAGATGATGACAGCCAGGCTGGCAATGGAAGTGCAGAAGGCGATGCCGGCCAGGCTGGCAATGGAAGTACGGAAAACGATGCCGGTCAGCCAGGCAATGCCAGCTTCATAGGCATGACAGATGGAAATCCCTCCCAATCGGAAGACCTGTCAGACGGTTTCTCAGATGGTGGTACTGATGAACTTCAGGAACAAGATTCTGGCTTTGGCAGCATGGATCCGGATTCTGCCGAAGAAGAGAAAAGTGAAGACAATCTGACCGATGCGGAGATTGAGGCTCAGCTGGAGCCGATTCGTGAGCTGCAGCCCATAAGCTATGTAGACCCGCCATCTGGCAACGGGAATGGTGATACAGGAAGCGTAGGTGCTGCCAGAGCTGCGTCTTATCCTGCGAATTACGATCCCCGAAGCAGTATTTCCATCCCGGTAAGGAATCAAAAGCCTTCCAATATGTGCTGGGCATACACATTGGCTGCCAACCTGGAAATCTCATTTTTGCAGGCAGGAGCTGGACTGTTTGATCTGTCAGAAGAACATCTGGCATATTTCTTTGCCCACCGAATGAACGATCCCCTTGGAAATACGGCTAATGACAAAAACGAGGTTCTCCATTCATACAGAGATGGAGGAAATCAGACCCTGGCTGCCATTTTTCTGAGTACGTGGAGCGGTATGGCTTTGGAATCCCAGGTTCCTTATGAGACAAATGCAGATCATACCCTGGACTCTGACAAGGTGCCGTCCTCCCAAATGGCATATCAGACCACAGCATATCTGGAAAATGCAGCGTTTTCCTCTTATTCTGTAAATAACATTAAAAGTCTGATATCAGAGTATGGGTCTGTTTCCATGTCCTTTGGAATGTATGATACCTATTATAATCCGTATACGTATGCATACAGCTACCCGGGAAGTGCAGGCGTGAATCATGCAATAACCCTGATTGGATGGGATGACAATTATTCCAGGGAAAATTTCAATTCTGCCAGCAATGTTACTTCAAACGGGGCATGGATCGCCAGAAACAGCTGGGGAGATGACTGGGGAGAAGCCGGTTATTTTTATATTTCCTATGAGAATAAATGTAATTATAATATTGTAGCAGCGGAAGCCACCACCAGTCCGAAGTACCGGAACAACTATTTCTATGATGGTTCCAGTGCACTGAGCAAACTGAAGCTATATCCTTCTGGCAGCAGTGGGATTTCCTCCATTGCCAATGTTTTTCAGGCAAAAGCTGGAAATGGGAACGGAGAAGCCCTTGGAGAAGTGGTCCTGGCTACTTACACTGACGGAGGGAGCTACAGCATTCAGATCTATACAAATCTGAAGGATAAGAGCAATCCGGTAAGCGGAACTCCGGCCTATGCCAATCCGGTTACTTTTTATCAGGAACATGCCGGTATTTCCACGGTGGAAGTGCCAGAGGTAAATCTGATGAATGGAACCCTTTATTCGGTAGTGCTCACCAATATCGGTTCCGACACAGTGGAATACTTGTGCGAGACTAACAGTGCTTATGACTGGGTGGAGTTTCAGGCTGGTCTGGAGGCGGATCAGAGCTTCTGTTACCATGAGAAAAATGGATGGAGTGATTTTTCCAAAACAAGTCCAAGTGCCTGTGCAAGAATTAAAGCTCACACAAGAACCTTGAGCAGTGCAGTGAATGTAACCAGACCTGCTTCCTTTCAGGCTGCGGCCCACGCCTATAACCAGATCAGTCTGACCTGGAGTAAAGCAGCTGGAGTTTCCGGATATCAGATCTATAGAAGAACCTCCGGCGGAGAGTATCAGAAGGTAGAGACAGCCTCCTGGTCAGATACTTCCTGGACAGATACGAAAGTTCAGCCGGGAATTACGTATACATACAAGATCCGTGCGTACAGTATGGTGAACGGTACTGCGAAATATTCCGATTATACTGCGGAAGCTGCTGCGAAGACCGTGCTTGCCACTCCGTCAGTGTCGGTGAAGGTTTCTTCCGGACTTTACAATACAGTAAACTGGAATAAGATTTCCGGTGCAGCTGGCTATGTGGTTTACAGGAAAACATACTCTGGAAAATGGACGAAGCTTGCAAACATAAAGAAAGTAGCTACTACATCCTACAAAGATAAAAAGATAAAATCAGCTACCGTTTATGAGTATACAGTAAGAGCTTATTGTACTGTGGATAAGAAAACAGTGGCAAGCAGTTACAAGTCCAGTGGAACGTATAAATCAGCACCCTCCAGGCAGACCGTCTCATCGGTTTCCAATACGAAGAAAGGTCTGAAATTAAAGTGGAAGGCACAGAAGAAGTGTGATGGTTATTACATTTACAAAAAAACCGGAAACGGAAAATATAAGCTGGCGGCTACTATTAAGAAGGGAAAAACTTCCACCTGGACAGATACGAAGGTGAAAAAAGGAAAGAAGTACCGTTATTATGTGCGTGCTTATGTAAAAGAGCCAAATGGTGTTGTAAAGGGAAAGTATAAAGCATCGGCGGCTGTTACAAGAAAGTAGGAAATCAATTACAGAGAAGAAACAGAATCTGCAGTAAAGCATTGTGAAATAGAAGACAGTTTATAGTAAAAACTATGATGGCTTTTATGTGACAGAATATTTAGATACTAGAGCGTGTTTGAAAAAGCATTCCCGCAATCTATACGCCCCACTTTGCGGTATATTTTGCCCGAATTGTGACGCACATCTTGCAGAAAGCCTTTTTCAGACACGCTTTAAAAAACGGAAGCCCATTACATGAGCTTCCGTTTTAACATTTCTGGATTAGATGAATATTTAAGTGCAGTTTCTTTTGTGATCTGGCGGTTTCGATAAAGCTCCAGCAGGCTGTTATCCATGGATTTCATGTCCGCCTGGGAGGAAGAGGCGATTACACCGTCAATCTGATAAATCTTGTTGTCGCGGATCATATTTCGGATGGCAGGGGTAAGCCGCATAATCTCAAAAACCGGAATATTGTGTCCATTCACATCCGGCACCAGCTGTTGGGAAATAACAGTCTGCAGAACCATGGAAAGCTGAATGGCAATCTGATGCTGCTGGCTGGGCTCGAAAACATCCATAATACGGCTGATGGTATTGGCAGCTCCTGTAGTGTGAAGGCTGGAAAGAATCAGATGTCCGGTCTCAGCAGCAGTCATGGCAGTCTGGATAGTCTCGTGGTCACGCATTTCTCCAAGAAGGATCACATCCGGGCTCTGACGCAGGGTGGCACGCAGGGAAACCAGATAATTGGCAGTATCCGTACAGATCTCGCGCTGGCTGACAATGCATTTGTCATGTCTGTGCAGGTATTCCAATGGGTCTTCCAACGTGATGATATGGCCTTCACGGCTGTGATTGATCTTGTCGATGATACAAGCCATGGTGGTGGATTTTCCGCTTCCGGCAGGACCTGTGATCAGAACCATTCCCTTGGTAAGATCAGCGGCTTCCATAACGGCTGGAGGAATGTGCAGATCCTGCGGATCAGGCAGATTAAATGCAATAATACGAATGACAGCGGCAAGAGAACCGCGCTGCCGGTATGTATTTACACGAAATCTTGAGAGACCCGGGATAGCCATGGAAAAGTCATCGTCACCGGTTTCCAGCATAGGTTCTATATTCCGGTCGTGAGCAAGCTTGTAAATGATCCGGATAAATTCATCTGTTTCCGGAGGCATGAGCCGTTCTTCAAAACCATCCAGTGTACAGAGCTTTCCGTCAATTTTTACGGAAAGGGGACGACCGGCAATAATAAATATATCAGAGGCTTTTTTCTGAGTGGCAAGCTCCAGAAAAGCCTTTACTTTTTCTTCCATAAAATTATTCTCCTTTGTAGACGGACTGGCTGTTGTCCGGATTCCAGTCTGCAGTTACAACCGTATTCCAGGAGAGAATCCCGGCGATATTGCTGCTGGTCACGTCCAATCCTGCATTAATGGTATCAGAAGCAACGTTATCAGAAGCAGTGGAATCAGCTGTACAGTCAGTCCGGAATACAGCAATTTTCACAGCCAGACTCTGGGTGTCGGAAAATGCTTTCGCATATTCAGCAGTATGTTCCTCTGAATCCCATTCTATATTCTCCTGTGAATTCAGATAATCGGAGACGAGCTGGTAATATGCAGTCTCTGTTTTTGCCTGTGCCTTAAATCCTTCCAATGCCTGAACCAGCTCGGAGTAAAAATCAGCTGCCTCACTGCAGGCATTATAATAAGCTGATGTCTGCTCCAGGGAAAGGCTGCTGGCGCGCAGATCCTGTCTGGAAGTACCATAGCCCAGCAGGGACAGGATCACCAGCATAAGAACTCCAAAGATTAGAAAAAGGGAAGGAATTCCAGTTGCGGAAAAAAGATGATTCTTCTCTTTCATGAATCTGCTTCCTCCTTTGCGGAAAAAACTGGAAAGCGAATTGTCTGGGTATAAAGACTGGTTTCCTCATTTGCATTCTGGAGTTTTTCAAAAGTGACCTGAACTTCTTTGACCTTGTCAGAAGCAGAGCAGACGAGCCTCATTTTATAAACCGCGCTTTCTTCGGAAGTATTCTGCCAGTGCTTGTCAAAATAATAGCAAATACTGTCCTGATCTGCAACTCCATCTGGCATCAGTGCCAGAAAATTTTGAACAGTGCCGTCAGTTCCTTCCAGAATTTCACCGGCGCTGGTGATAAGTTCCTGGATATGAGAGTCCTCCCGGGCATGTACCCTTGCCATGTAGGAAGCCGCAAACAGTCTTACGCAGACACCGCAGGTCAGCCCAAGAAAAAGAAGGACAAATATCATTTCCATAAGAAAGAGCCCGGATTTGGAATGGGTAGTGATTTTTTTCATAAAAACTTCCTTTCAGCACATCATTCAGAAGTGACCTGCCCCAAATTCAGGAGCCTGCGAATCAGGCAGGAACCCCTGGATGAAGCAGAAAACTGGAACAATGTCCATCTGTGTCCGTTAATGTGATTCTGTAAAAAGTGTTTTCTAAAGCGTCAATCTGGAAATCCTGAAGCTGTGCAAGGTTGGTCCCCATAGAAAGATCGGCCTGGGAATCCGATGCTGTAAAAAGCTCTTTTAAATGACTGCCATCAAAATAAATGTAAGTGCAGTAATCTTTCCCCTCAATAGCTTCCTGAAAGCAAAGAACCTGTGTTCCCTGAAGCTCTGTAAGGGAGGTCATTCCGGGAATATCGTGCTGACGAAATTTGGTAGTGATGTAAGAGGCTGCCGTATAAAGATTGTTATTAGTGTCCAGGCTTTTTACAGAGGCCTGATAGTTCCCGGCACCAAAAAGCATCAGAAATAGAAGAAACAGCACATACATTGCAAAAAGCAGCAGGGCTGCCAGTGAATCAATGCTGTGGTTCTTCCGGGTAAATCTGGAATTCATCTGGCACCTCCTTTTCTGGCATTTACCGGAAGTACGCTGATCGATGGCAGAAGATTGGATCCGTTTGGAACATATTCTACCACAAATTTCTCAGAATCATAGGTAATATGGTAATCTGAAAGCAATTCATCCAGGCTCTGAGGGTATTGGCCTGTGAGGGCGTAGGTGCGGATGGCACCTCCTTCAAGTGCCTGCGTTAAAGTAACCTGTTCTTTTTCCAGGGAATCAGTCTGTGTACGTGCAATTCCAAGATAGAAGATCAGGCAGAGGACTGCAGCGAACAGGATTGGAACAATAAAGCGGAAAATCCGCCTGACACGAATGAGTCTGGTTTCAAATATATCCATTTTCACTCTCCCTTACAGTTGTTATGCGATCATTTCAGATAACAGTCCCAGCAGCGGCATCATAACAGAAAGAAGGACCAGTCCTACCAAAATTGAAAGGACGATCACAATAGTAGGCTCCAAAATTGACACAATGTGGGAAACAGAGTCTGTGGATTTCTCTTCATACTGCTCAGCCAGTTTTTCCATTACTTCGTCAGATGCACCAGCCTGAAAACCAAGGGAGATCAGACGAAGCTCCATAGCCTTAAAAAGTCCGGATTCCGTGATGGCTTCTGTAAATCCATATCCTTCCGCGAGCTGCTTCTGAATGGAAGCAAGCTTTTCCCTGATCTCAGTCTGGGTAACCACAGCCCCTGCCAGCTCCACACAAAGCTCAGGGGAAAGTCCGCTTCGGATTCCCAGGGAAATACATTGGCAAAGACGACTGTAATCCAGATTTACCGGAATTTCCTTCATGCCGGGAAAACGGCAGACGATTTTGCGGATCAGTTCCTGCCCCTTTGGGTGAAGAACCAGGAAAAGGATAAAGCCGATCATCGCGGCCAGAAGAACAAGGAAGGCAGTAGAATAGCGGCTAAGTGTTTCGCCGATTCCAAGAAGGGCACCGGAGATCCCGCTCATTTCCAGTCCAAGCTGGCGGAAAACCTGGCGGAAAACCGGGAGAACCTTTACAAGAAGAATTACAATAACCGCAG
Source organism: Ruminococcus sp. RTP21358st1_G6_RTP21358_211008 (assembly GCF_040908885.1). Classification (NCBI taxonomy): domain Bacteria; kingdom Bacillati; phylum Bacillota; class Clostridia; order Eubacteriales; family Oscillospiraceae; genus Ruminococcus; species Ruminococcus sp. RTP21358st1_G6_RTP21358_211008. The sequence goes on along the minus strand of NZ_JBDGDM010000004.1, from coordinate 57,307 downwards.
TCATCATGCCCAGCATAACAAGGGGATAGGCGACTGCACTCTGAATCTGGTCTGTGATCTGAATCTCCTTCGCATAGAAAGCAGACAGACCCTTCATAACCTCATCCAGACAGCCAGTCTCTTCGCCGGTGCGTACATAAGCAGCAGCAGAAGCAGGAAAAGCACCGGATTGCTCCATGGCGTGCGCCAGGGAGCCGGATTCCTCCATGTCTTTATAAAGAAAGGTCAAAATTTCTTTGCCCCGTTCTGTCTGGCTGTCGTCATTTAAGATGGCAAGTCCCTCAATGGCGGACATTCCGGAACGTAATATGATGGAAAACTGTTCACAGAATTGGAACAGCTCCCGATTGTTTAATTTGGTAATCATATAAAGTCCTCTCTGAAAAAACATCAGGCAGATCCTGAAAAAATCCATGAACCTGCGAGGCGTTTTTCGTTGTGCTATCGGGTAAACTGCAGCGTATAATTTGCGCTGTCACCGATATAGGAATTGATAAGCTCTTCATCTTCACTGTTGGCGGTAAAGGTTGGATCCATGCGGTTCCATTTCTCCCCGTCATAGGTAATCGCCTGTTCCACCCATCCTTTTCCACGTATGTAAACATCGATCCAGGCATGCTTGATGTCACCTGCATATCCGATCTGAAGCTTACAGGGAATATCCCTGCTTCGCAGCATTGCCGTCATCAGGGCAGCATAATCAAAACAGATTCCCTTTCCGGTAGAGAGGGTTTCGTCTATGTCAGGAAGATATCCTGTCTCAACGGTGGCTGCTTTGTCCTCGTCGTAGGTGACATGCTGGGTTACATACTGGAAAACGGTGTCAATGCTTTCCTGTTCCGTGGCATCCTCTGCCAGAAGAGAAAGAGCCAGCTTGCAAGCTTCTGAGTCCGGGGTAAAATTTACATACTGGTTCGGATACAAAAACGGGAGAAATTCATTCTCCAGGGAAACCTCCAGAGCCTGGGCAAAAAGTGCGGCATACTGACTGCCGTTTACCTGCTCATAACAGGATACCTGGTAGGTGCCGCTTCCACTGGTAAACGGAATGACAGCACTTTCGCCGGAGCTTACAAAATAAGAATAAACAACGCCGTCATCCGCGGAAAGCTGGATGTTTTTGGTGGTACCATTGCTGTCACTGACAGCAGTCAGATATCCCTGACTGATATTTGAAATATCCAGTATCAGAGGTGAATATCCTATGGTGTCTGTTCCCGGAGCTTCCGGAACCAGAACCTTCAGCGGGGAAAAAACAGGCGGTTCTTCGCCGGAACCGGAGCTGCTGTTCTGACCGCAGCCTGCAGCTGGGAAAACTATTAGCAGGCAAAATAGAAATAAGCAAAGCAGAAGGGCCGAAATGCGTTTAGACATAGCGCCGCTCCTTTTTATAAGTTGATCATTCATTTTCAAACACGTTCCAGGGATTTTTGAAATTCGGGAAGATCGTACCATGCTGGTGGTTCCTTCATACGAACCACGAAATGGCATAGATCAGGACGGATCCTGGCTTCCAGATATTCCATAGGACCCAGGGAACAGTGTGCTGTTCTGGTGTTGAAAAAAATAGGAGATCCCGGTTCAATGTTGAGAATCTGTGCATCAAGGAAATCAGCTGAGCTGATGTTGATGTGTTCTTCGCCAGTTTCAAATTTAATTCCGTAGTGCTTCTGAATAAAGTAATAGAGATCTACAAGCTGTTCGCGGTAGGTATCTAAATCCGGGAAAAAATCAATGCGGATATAATTTGTCTGGATTATCACAGGCTGTTCATTGGAGGAAACCACTCTTTGAAGGCGGAAGACTTCTGTTCCTTCATTAAGGTCCAACGCACTGGCGACCTGGCTGTTTGCAGGAATACGGTCAATCCAGGTTCCACTGATGGTCAGGGCAGCATCATCCGGAAACAGAGTGTGTATGTCTATTACGTTATGAAATTTTGAAAAATTGGTAAGCTCCCGTTCTTTGGGATTGATAACCTGTGTGCCGGCACCCTGCTTCACCTTTATGCGCTTGTCTTTAACCAGAAGGTCAATAGCATGGCGGACCGTCGTACGGCTTACCGAAAACATTTTTCCAAGCTCATCTTCTGTGGGAAGATAGGAACCTATGGGATAAACGTTATTATCTATATCGGATTTTAATTTGTTATAACATTTCTTATATGCAGGAATTTTTTCCATAATGTTTCCTTTCAAAATAAGGTTGTTTAGTAACCTATAGTATATATATATCAAACAAATAAGTCAAACAGTAATTGAAAAAACAGAGGGACTTATACAAAATGCATAAAAAAAAGCAAAGTATCTTGTTAAATAAAACACTTTACTAAAAAAGAAAAACATTGTATAGTAATGTTTGTAAACATAATTATGAATTTCAAAAATAAATGAAATATAAAGGAGAAACATAATGATGAAAAAACAGGAATTTGTACCGCGAAAGATAAGCGAGAAACCACTGTATGAACTGAAATCAGTGGAAGATATTCCGGTATCAGAGCTGTATCAGGTTAAGATAAACGGAAAGGAACAGCGAGTATATCATACGGAATTTTTTGATTTTGTTTCTTTCTTGGATGAAAATGAAAAGGCTGAGGTAGAAGTTACAGTAAACGAACCATTTCAGAAGGCTGTTATCCGTCCTGCAGCTGCACAGATACCGTTCGAAGAAGAGGGGAACAAAATCAGCATAAGCCTTCCTGCCGGAAAGAGAATTACTCTTGAACTGGACGATAAACTGGAGTCACCACTTTATGTTCTTCCTGGAAAATACATACCGAAGCCTGAGAATGCCACTTATGTATTTGAAAGTGGAAAAGCCTACAATGTGGGATGCCTTCAGCTTAATTCTGACGAAACTGTTTATATAGAGTACGGAGCAGTTGTAAGCGGAAGAATCTATTCCAGAATGGCAGACAGAGTCCGTATTCTGGGAAATGGAATCCTGTATGGAGGAAACTGGCATGCATGGGACGAAAATGGAGCAGAGCAGCTGATCGTTCCTGTATTGGGTGAGAACATTGAAATACGCGGAATCACACTTCTGGATGGTGGTTCCTGGCATATTGTTCCGGTTGCATGTAAAAATGTTCTGATTGAAGACGTAAATGTTCTGGGAAAAGTGATCACAGGAGATGGCGTCGATATAGTCGGATGTGAGAATGTAGTGCTTCGTAATTGCTTTATAAGGGCAAATGATGATTGTATATCTATTAAGGCTGTGGAATTCCAGGATCCGTCAGGCTGCACAGATGTGAAACATATCCTTGTTGAGGATTGCCTGTTCTGGAATGCAGAATTTGGAAACACACTTGAAATCGGATATGAAACCAGATGTGACGAAATTACAGATGTTGTTTTCAGAAATTGTGATGTTGTACATTGCCAGTATGAGGGCAATCAGTCAGGTGGCGTACTGACAATTCATAACGCTGACCGTGCCCATGTACATGATATTGTTTATGAAAACATCCGAATTGAAGATGCCCAGGAAAAATTTATTGATATTAAAACTCTTGATTCCAAGTATTCACGAGACAGGGAAAGAGGCATGGTAAATGATATTTTCTTTAAAAATATTGAAATTACAGAAGGCACTTTTCCAGTATCCATTATACGTGGCTTTGAGATGAAAAATGAAGTGTGCAGACCTCATGGCTTTTATTTTGACAATGTGGTAATTCATGGAGAAAAGGTGATGTCACCTGGTGAATTACACATGGTTGTGGAATTGTCAGATGAACTGAAATTCCAGTAAAAGGAATTAACAAAGGAGATGGAAGAAAGCATGGATATTTTGCTTGTCGGAACCTATACACAGCATGATGCCCCTGCTGTATTGGAGAAACAGGAGCTTGGAAAAGGTATCTATCTGATTCCGTATAATGAGATCCTGGGAGATGTTGCAGGAACTCCTCTTATCATACAAATGCAGAATCCTTCCTGGGTTTGTCTGATGAAGAACCGGCTTTTTGCGGTAAGTGAAAGTGAAGATGCTGCGGAAATTGTGGAATATGAAGTAGGGGTTCAGGAAGAAAGGCTTACAGCAGAGAAAAAGGCAGGTCTTCAGATGCCTGGAAAAGCATCCTGTCATATTGAAAAGGATGAAAAAGTACAAAGACTTTTTGTATCTGATTACGGAAGTGGAGATTTAAAGGTGATCGACATTTCAGAAGCCGGCAGCCCGAAGCTTTTACAGGAAATTTCTTTTACAGGAAAAGGGCTGGATCCGGAACGGCAGGAAGCATCTCATATTCACTCCTGCTTCCTTCATAGGGGAGATCTGTATGTAGCTGACTTAGGGTGTGATAAGATTTATTCTTTTGACATAGATAAGGGAAAGCTTCTGCAAAAAGAAACCATAGAGGTCAGACCTGGAGCCGGTCCAAGACATATGGAAGTACTGGATAAAAATGGAAAAACATATCTCTATGTATTAAATGAGCTGGATCTTACAATTTCTGTTTACTGTAATGGGAATCTGTGCCAGACCATATTCCTGGAAGAGAATTTGCCAGAGGGTGCGCTTGCAGCAGAACTGTGTATTGCAGAGGGAAAAATGCTTTACGCATCTGTGAGAGGAACCGGAGAAATCTTTGGATTTACAATAGAAGAAAATGGAATGTTAAATTTAAAACAAAAAGTTGTAGTTCCGGAAGGATGGTTTCGAAGTATCTGTCTGGACAGCAGTGAGAAGCATTTGCTTGCAGCAGATCAGAAAACAGGAAAAATATATATTTTTGACAGGCAATCAGAGGGAGAACTGGGAAATCAGCGGGTGCTTGTGGAAGTTCCCGTACCTGTGCAGGTATTGTCTGGGAAAATAGAATAAGAGAGGAAAACTGTGATGAGAAAAAAAGCAATCGTTACAGGTGCCAGTCGTGGAATTGGACGTGGAATTATCAGAGAACTGGCAGCAGCCGGATATGATATTGCCTTTTCCTATCGGACACGGGAAGATGAGGCAAAGGAAGCAGCTGAAGAAATAAGAAATATGGGTTCCTTTGCCTGGTATGCAAAGGCTGATATGGCACAGGCAGGAGAAGGAGAGAAGTTTTTTGACCAGGCTGTTAGGAAACTGGGCGGACTGGATCTGCTTGTAAATAATGCCGGAGTTACCGTGTTTCAGTCCATTCTGGACCTTGAAATGGAGGAAACCCAGAAAATGCTGAATCTGGATCTTTTGAATTACCTTGTACTTTCCAGTAAGGCGGCCAGATATATGAAGGCTCATGAGGTTAAAGGATGCATTATCAATATAACCTCTTCAAGAGCAGAAAGAGCATATCCGGGAGATTGTGTTTACGGCGGCATAAAGGCAGCAGTGAACCGGGCTTCACAGTCTATGGCACTGGATCTTGCACCATATGGGATCCGTGTGAACTGTGTGGCTCCGGGAGCTATCTGTATCCGTACGCCAGAGGAAATAAAAGCAGAAGGCAGGACAGAGCTGGAAGGCTTCTGGGAAAGTCTGGGAGAAAGAATTCCAATGGGCAGAAATGGAACACCCAAAGATATAGGAAGAGCGGTAGTATTCCTGGCAAGTGAGAATGCAGCTTATATAACCGGAGAAGTATTGCGGGTTGACGGAGGACTGATCCTGCCGGGAATGCCGGAAAAAGTAGAAAATGATAAAAATGCCTGGGGAGGAGAAAAATGAGAGTAACGATCAGAGATGTAAAAGTAATTTGCTGTGCGCCGCAGAAAATCAATCTGGTGACAGTAAAAGTGGAAACAAGTGAGCCGGGATTATATGGCGTGGGCTGCGCAACTTTTGCCCACAGACATCTGGCAGTGGTTGCCGCTGTGGAAAAATATCTGAAGCCGTACCTGATTGGCAGAGATGTTTCTGATATTGAAGATATCTGGCAGTCTATAAAAGGAATGAGCTACTGGAGAAACGGACCTGTTTTAAATAATGCCCTGTCAGGTGTGGATATGGCATTATGGGATATTAAAGGCAAAATGGCCGGTATGCCCCTGTATGACTTACTGGGAGGAAAATGCAGAACCGGAGTGCCGTGCTATACACATGCTGAAGGCACCACAATAGAGGATTGTGTGCAAAAAGTAGGCGCATTAAAGGAAAGAGGATATCGCTGTATCCGTGCGCAGGTTGGAGGCTATGGCGGAAAGGATATGCCTTACCAGCCACCGGAAGGATCCTTTGAAGGCTGCTATTATGATCCAAAAGCATACATGGCAAAAACAATACAGCTGTTTGAGCGCCTCAGGGAAACCTATGGCTGGGAACTGGAGCTTTGCCACGATGTACATGAGAGGCTGAGACCTTCTGATGCAGTGATATTTGCAAAAGATATGGAGAAATTCCGTCTGTTCTTTCTTGAGGACTGTCTTTCTCCGGAACAGAGCGGATGGTTTAAGCAGATCAGGCAGCATTGTACTACTCCGCTGGCTATGGGAGAGCTGTTTAACAATCCAAACGAATGGCTGAATCTTATCACAGAAAGAGAAATTGATTACATAAGAATCCATTTAAGCCAGATTGGAGGAATTACACCGGCCCGTAAACTGATTGCTCTTTGCGATGCATTTGGAATAAGAACTGCATGGCATGGACCAATAGACCTTACTCCGATTGGTCACGCAGTAAATATCCATCTGGATATGGCTTCTCCGAATTTTGGAATCCAGGAATGGGCTGACACCAATACCCTGTCTGAAGATGCAGGTGCAATTGCCTTACATCAGATTTTTACCGGAATTCCGGAAATGCGGGACGGATATCTGTATCTGAATGGGAAACCAGGAATTGGTGTGGATATTGATGAAAAAGCAGCAGCTGAGTATCCGTGCAGCGAAGAGGTTGTCACATGGGATTGGATGCTGCCAAGGCTTCCAGATGGAACAGCAGTAAGACCGTAAATACACTCGCTTTGTTACAGTATTTGTAGGCAGTGGAGGTTGATTGTCTACTCCTGCAAATATTGTGCAAATCGTATAAAAATACACAAAAAATATTGTGAATACATACGAAAGTAATAATAAATCGAAAAAAAAGTTGTAAATAATTGGTGAGTATGATATGATTCAAACATCACCGGAAACGTTACCGGTAACATTACCGGAAACGATACCAAAAACGAACCAGACAACTGAAATTGCTCAGTTGACGGAAAATAAAATTATACTAGGAGGTATAAGAAATGAAGAAAAAAATGTTGGCAGCAGTATTAGCTGGAACAATGGTTATGTCCCTTGGAACAAACCTTTGCTGGGCTGATGGAGAGAAGACCAAGGTCACTATGACTGTATGGAATGGTGATTGGGGCGATCAGCTGGATCGTACAATGGAGTCCTTCAACAGCAAACATGATGATATCGAGCTGGATATCACAATGCAGTCCGGAGATTACTCTGATTTCCTTGGAACTGCAGCTGCAACAAATGACTGGCCGGATATCTACATCCTTACACCATGGACACAGGTGCAGGATTTTGCAGAGGCAGGAAGACTTCAGGATTTAAGCGGAATGGATTTTACTGAGAAGGTTTACCCGTCAGCTCTTGAAGCTGCTACCTATGATGGAAAAATCTACGGATATCCTGCAAACGTTGAGTATCTTGGTGTATTCTACAACAAGCAGATGTTTAAGGATGCCGGAATCGAAGAAGTTCCGAAAACAAGAGATGAATTCGAAGCAGCATGCGAGAAGCTGGAAGAGTCCGGCGTAACACCAATCGCTTCCACATTCAAAGATTCCTGGACTCTGAAACACATGTTCAGTGTAATGATGTCAAACGTAGTACAGGATGATATGGAAGGCTTCCTGGATCAGTTAAATTCCGGTGAGGGAACCTTCAATGTAGATGGTATCGATGATGTATTTGCAACAGCTGATGTTATCAAAGCTCATTGCGGAAGCAATATGATGGATTGTGACTCTACATCCGGTTTCAACGCACTTGCAAACTCTGAAGCAGCTATGTTGATCAGCGGTGAGTTCAGCCAGAATGTAGTAGCAAGAATGGATAACCCGCCGGAAATCGGATACTTCGCATTACCAGTATCCAATGATGCTGAGAGAAACAAAGCAGCAGTTGACGTAGGAATCGTATATGGAGTAAGCACTCAGACAGAGCATATGGATGCCTGCAAAGAGGTTATCGACTTCTTAAGTGATGCTTCTCTTTCTGACGGATATATTGCAATTGTAACCGAGAAACCAGGTTCTGCACCAGCTTCCCAGGATTTCACAGTTAGTTATGATTCTGCATCTACAAACGATTATCTGGAATATGCAAACAGCGGAAACGTAATTCCGTGGGTATATCAGCAGTATGTAAACGGATTTGATGTTATCTCCGGAGATATCTTCCAGGGTTACATGGCAGACGCTGCTGACAAGGATGAGGTAATTTCCGAGCTTGACGCAGCATATCTTGAATATCTGGATCAGTAAATAAGAGGAAATGCTGACCTGCGATTCCCGGGGGGAGCACCCCCGGGAATCTTTTTAATGGAAGATTTATCGTGATATCTGTATAAGCAGATGAGCCTTTTAGAAAAAGAAAGAGAGGATAATATGTCATCTTTATATAAGAAAAACAAGAAATTTTATCTTCTGCTGATTCTGCCTGCCTTGCTTTTGTATTCCTTTGCAATGCTGGCACCTCTGTTTGGCGGAACCATTCCATATTCATTCCTGAAATGGAATCTGATGTCCGGGAAAAAAGCTTTTGTGGGATTTGACAATTATGTAAAATTGTTTTCCGATGCAAAATTCTGGACTTCTTTTGGATTTAACCTTTTTGTTGGTGTGTTCACCATTATTGGCAGCAATGTTTTTGGATTTATTCTTGCTTATTTCCTGGATGAGAACATTAAGGCTAAAGGCGTGGTCAGAGCTATGTTCTTCATTCCTAACATTGTCAGTGCCGTATTGGTATCCTTTATCTGGGTGTTTATTTTTACAAATGCAATGCCTGCACTTGGCGGAGTATTGGGCTGGGACTGGCTGGCAAATATAAGCTGGTTCGGAACTCCGTCAATGGCAACTGTGACGATCATTGTGGTTTCCATCTGGCAGAACATTGGTTTCCTGATGATCATTTATACCGCAGGTCTTCAGACTATTCCGAAGGATGTTATGGAGTCTGCTGAGCTGGATGGCTGCAGCGGTCTGAAAAAAGTTCTGAAAATCGAGCTTCCGCTGCTTATGCCAACTGTCACGATCAATCTGTTTGTTTCTATTTCAGGAGCATTTAAGTCATTCGATATTCCGAACGCAATGACAGGCGGTGGTCCTTATGGTTCCACAATGCCAGTTGCCATGAATATTTACCAGGAAGCTTTCACCAAGTACAACCTGGGCTATGGCTCAGCGAAATCTGTAATCCTGTTCCTTACAGTAGCAGCGGTTACTCTGATCCAGTTGTACTGCACTCGTAAGAAGGAGGTAGAATACTAATGAAAAAGAAAGTATGGCTTCCAACCATTATTATGTTTTTCTTTGGTGTCCTGTTCCTTATGCCGATCATCCTGCTTGTGATGAACGCATTCAAGACACATAACGATATGATCCAGAACTTCCTTTCTTTTCCGCATTATCTCTATACCGGAAACTTTACAGAAGCTATAGAACGTCTGAAATTCTGGAGAGTAGTTGGAAATTCAGCATATGTAACCCTGGGAACCATGCTGGTATGTACCATCATTTCCTTTATGGCTGCATATGGAATTGCGCACATCCCTGGAAAGCTTGGAAATGTTTTGTATCTGATTTTCACCCTTGGACAGATCATTCCGTTCCATTCCATTATGATCGCGCTTTCTGTACAGCTGACCAACGCAAACCTTTTGAATAACCTGACCGTACTTATTTTCCTGTATGCCGGCTTCCACGGAGCATTCGGTATTTTTACCTATGTTGGCTTTTTGAAGTCCATTCCGAAGGAATTGGAAGAGGCAGCAGCAATTGACGGCTGTGGCATGTTCCGCTGCATGTGGCAGGTAATTTTCCCATTGGTACGCTCCACAAGCATAACTCTTCTGGTGCTGTTTTTCCTGTGGACATGGAATGATTTCCTTATGCCAAACCTGTATGTTTCAGACAGTGGTTTGAGAACTCTGACAGTTGCTATTTATATGTTTAAGAGTACCTCCGGATCTGAGTGGAATCTGATGCTTGCCGGAATGACTCTGTCCATGGTTCCAATCATAATCATTTATATTGCAGCACAGAAATATATCACCAGCGGACTTACCGCAGGTGCAGTAAAAATGTAATTGAAAAGGAGAACGGCAGAAAATGGACAATATTAATTTACAGAGAATTGAAGGCTATACAGTTCAGCTGGTAGCAGAGGATGTCTGGGCAATCGATGAGTTCGGAGCAGACATTATTTATCTGGTAAAAGGTGAAAAAAGTGCAGCTGTGATTGATACCGGTTCAGGTTTTGGAAATCTGAAAAAGGTGATCGAAACCCTGACTGATTTGCCATATGTTGTATTAAATACACATGGACATCTGGATCATGTGGGCGGCAATCACGAGTTCGGAAAGGCATATCTGAGTGAAAAAGATTTCAAAATGGCAGATACAGAAAAACTTAGAAGCGGCTGGAAGCATTATGTTGAAAAAACAAAGAAGGAACCGGGATTTTATGGAACAGAGTACATAATTGAAGGTCGTGAGCCTGGAGATTTCCAGATGCTGCCGCTGAGCGAGCATCAGATCTTTGATCTGGGCGGCAGAAGCCTGGAAGTATTATTTACACCGGGACATACTCCTGGAAGTGTAGTTTTCCTGGATAGAAAAAATAAATTCCTGTTCGCCGGAGACAGTGTAGTGTCAACTCCAATCCTGATTTTTGATACCTATTCCTCAACAGTAAAGGAATATGCAGAGGGATTAAAGAAGCTAGATAAAGAAGATTTTGAGCTTATTTTCCCAGGACATTTTTTACGTCCGATCGGAAAAGCAATTCTTCACGATCTTATCACATGTGCTGATAAAATCGTAGAAGGAACTGCAAAACCGGAGCCTATTGACTTCAGCCATATGTCTTCAGAACCAGCTTTCCTTTTCAAATATGGAAAAGGAAACATCGCTTATAATGACAAGCATATTTGTTAATAAAAAATGATAAAAAAATCATTATAAATTTATTAAAAATCATTTGCCATAATATGCCGGGACATATATAATGAATACATTGTTGCAGGAGAGCGATTATGGAGCAGATAACAATTAAAGAGGTTGCGAAATTGTGCGGCGTAGGAGTCAGCACAGTGTCTAGGGCAATTAACAATCACCCGGACATTAATCCGGAAACGAAACAGAAGATTCTGGATACGATCAGAGAGTACAATTATGTACCGAATAATAGTGCCAGAAATCTGAAAAGAACTGATTCCAATACGATCGCAGTTATAGTAAGAGAAATCAGCAACCCATTTTGGGGTGTTATGCTGCATGTATTGGAGAGGGAAGTCCGTGACAGGAAATACTGCCTGGTATTGCAGAATGTAGCAAATGATGAAGATGAAGTTGAGCTTGCCCTTCAGCTGGAAAAAGAGAAAAAAGTCAAAGGAATCATATTCCTTGGCGGTATGTATGATTATGACGAGTCAAGGTTGAGAATGCTGGGAGTTCCGTATGTGATCAGCAGTTCTGGAAAAACAGTTCCGGAGGATACAGGAGCTTATCCTAAAAGTGCCCTTGTGACGACAGATACAGAGATTGAGAGTCAGAACATGATTGATTATCTGTGCAGCTGCGGTCATAAAAGGATCGCCTTTATTACTTCCAGAGATGAAGGTCTTGGAAGATGCCATCTCAATGGCTATAAAAGAGCACTGGAGAAAAATGGACTGGAGTACGATGAGAAGCTTATAATTCGTTTAAAACCAGCTAAAAGAATCTATACGATTGAGAATGGTTATAACTGTACCTGTGAGCTTTTGAAATCGGGAGTAGATTTTTCCTGTATTTATGCAATTTCAGATACTCTGGCCGTGGGAGCCTGCAGAGCAATTATTGACAGTGGCAAAAGAGTGCCGGAGGATTATTGTGTGGCAGGAGCAGATGGTCAGGATATTGCGGAATATTATCATCCATCCATTACCACATTGAAATATCCAAGAGTGGAAACTGCCCAGCAGAGCGTCCGTACCCTGTTTGATATGATCGACCGGAAAAAGGTAGTGAAACGGCAAATACTGGGCGGAACTCTTATAGAGCGGGAGTCTACGCGCAAGCTGTAAGGTGTAGCTGTTGCCATCCGGCCATCGAAAAGGAATCTGTGAAAATATTTGAGAAGGATTATCATGCGTTACGATCCGCTCAGATATTTTTACAGATTTTTTTGTTTTCGTACTTTTTAGACGGATTTTTGTAAGTTTTAACAAGGGAATTCCGTTGACAAAAGTGACAGTTTGCTTTATTATAAGAAATGAATAAAAGGCAAACCTGTTGAAAGACAGGGACGCAAAGCCAAGGGTCTAAGGTCTCAGTACTATGACAGCCGGTTGCCGCATTGATATTGATTAGGTAATGTAATATGACAGGAGACGTGGTTCTTCTATTTGTGGCGACCGTTTATTTAATCTGATAAACGGTTTTTTTATTTCCACAAACTGATGGGACTGATAGTTTCCAGATAGCGGCAAGTCAGTTACATTATAGTTCAAGAAAGGTGTGTTATTTATGAAAGGAAAGAAATTAACAGAGTGGCTCGCAAATAAAAAAGTTGTTTCCAGTTGTGCTGCTATAGCATTGGCAGCAGTGATCGGCGGCGTTTCATTATTCTCAGGAACAGGAGAAACACCTGAATTCCCCAGTTACACAGATCCAATCATGGAGGCTTCCATCATAGAAGATGAAACTCCACTGGCTTCCCAGCCGAAGACTACTGTGAAGACTACCTCCAGTACCAAGACAACCAGGAAGACTGTTAAATTAAAAAAGGCTTCCAAGAAGAGCTACACCAAGAAACTGAAAACCAAAACAAAAGTAACCAATAAAACAAATAAATCCGGTAATACAACAGTAGATACCAAGACAACCGTTGTTACCAAAGCAACAGCGAAATACACCAAGAAATCCAAAAAGAAAGTTGTTACATCCAAGATCACAACAACTGTTCAGACAACAACTACACAGCAGGTATCAATTGACAATGAGACCGCTGTAAGCACCACTTCTTCTGGTACTTCCGCTGCCCAGGTAACTGCAGCAGCAAGCTCTTCACAGAACCAGAGCAAACACGAGGAAAATGTAGCAAGTGTTGCAGGCAAGATGGACAATCGTGTAATTGCAGCATATCAGCAGCTGGGATTTAAGCTTGTTGTTGATCCATCCGTCAACTATTCCGGATATTTTGATGCAAGATCAAGATCTATTACAATGAAGCAGATTGATGATTCTGTTTATCATGAGCTGGGTCATTTCCTCGCATTCATCGCAGGAAATGTAGATAAGACAGCAAGCTTCCAGAGCATTTTTGCAGCTGAGAAGGCAAATGTTACAGCCTTCAATAAAGCCTATGTAACACAGAATGCTTCCGAATATTTTGCAGAATCTGTTAAGGATTACATCTTGAATAATGCTTCCCTGAAGAGCACCAGACCACAGACTTATGCAGCTGTTCAGAATGCATTGAATCAGATTACAGATGCACAGATCGCTAAGATTCAGAAGATTTATGGAGCGTTCTGGAACTAATGATTTTAAAGATGACCGGCACCCGGAGAAATATCTCCGGGTGTTTTACTGTGGATACCACAGGCGCGGGAAAATAGTGTTTTATAAAAAGGTAAGTGACAGATGGTACTTACCTTTTTGTCACCGGGAGAACCTTAATCTTATATATGTCGAGTTGCTGTTCACTGGTAACATTCCGCGAGGTGTTTTTTGTGAACAAAGTTCACAGAAAACCCGAGAATTAAGTTTGGGCAGCAAACGCTACTTCTTGTGCTTGTCACAAGAAGGTTCGTCTTTCTGTGCATCGCGAAGCGTGTTACTGGTCATGGAGTGAACAGTAACTATGTCGAAGAGTCTGGATATGTGTCGACAGAAAATTCTTGCAATGAAAAACCTTAGGTGTGTATAATACAAAACAAAGGTTATCACTTTCTTGCAGGCAGGGATAGATATATTGGGGTCACTGGTCCTAAGTGAACAGTAACATATATTGGGAATGGATGTAGACACGGCGCCTGAAATGTGTTAGAATCAACTTTAATAAGTTTTTTGAAGGATGTTTTTATAATTCAGTATATAGCTTCTGTCTAATCAGACATTTGTATCCCGTTAAATCAAAATTGAAATGTGTTTTAGAATTGTATTAGTCGAAGAGGTAGATGATTGATGAAAGAAAAGTATGAATCATTATCCCTGGCTACGCTGAAAGACTTGGCAAAAGCCAGAGGACTGAAGGGCATTTCTACTATGAGAAAGCCTGAATTAATTGAACGTATGCTGGAAGAGGACAGGAAAGAACAGACTGCAGAAAATGAGCAGACTATTTCCGGAACAGCAGAAGAGAATACCATACCTGCAAGACCAGAGCCTGTGGCAGCAGAAAAAACAGAAAATACGGGAAGTGTTTCTTCACCGGAGAGAAGAGAAGCACCAACCAGATCCCGTACCATTATACGGCGTAATCCTGAGTACCGCAGCAATAATTATGGCAGAAATGAAAATGCAGGACGTCAGAACAGTTATAATGGAGAAAACAGACCGGAGAACTTTGTGAAGCGCACTCCTGTAGCGAAACCTGTAGAAGTGGTTCCGCCAGCCGAATTAAGACCCGAGGAAACGGAACAGCCCCGTACAGGCGCAGCCAGTGAGAACCGTACAGAAGAGGGGGTAAGCAATGCTTACAATGTTCCGGCTGAAACGGTCCAGCTTGACAGTGGCGAAAAGGCCAATGGAATCCTGGAGGTTATGCCGGATGGTTTTGGATTTATTCGAAGTGAGAATTATCTTCCAGGAGAGAATGATATCTATGTTTCCCCGTCACAGATCCGCAGATTTAATTTGAAGACAGGGGATATTATTCAGGGAAATATCCGTATTAAAACACAGGGGGAGAAATTCAGTGCCCTTTTATATGTAACGTCTATCAATGGTTTCCATCCAAGTGAGGGACAGAAGAGATACAATTTTGAAAACATGACCCCAATCTTCCCAGATGAACGTCTGATCATGGAGCGTCCCGGCGGAACTACTGCCATGCGTATCGTAGATCTGATCAGCCCTATCGGAAAGGGACAACGTGGTATGATTGTTTCCCCGCCTAAGGCAGGTAAGACTACTTTGCTTAAGGATGTCGCGAAATCTATTCTTAAGAATAACAAGGATATGCATCTGATCATTCTTCTTATTGATGAACGTCCTGAGGAAGTTACCGATATCAGGGAAGCAATACAGGGACCGAACGTGGAAGTTATTTATTCCACATTTGATGAGCTTCCGGAGCATCATAAGCGTGTATCCGAGATGGTTGTAGAGCGTGCACGCCGCCTTGTAGAACATAAGCAGGATGTTGTGATCCTTTTGGATTCCATTACCAGACTGGCAAGAGCCTATAACCTGGTTGTTCCTCCAAGCGGAAGAACTCTGTCAGGAGGTCTTGATCCGGGAGCACTTCATATGCCGAAGCGCTTCTTTGGTGCAGCACGTAATATGCGTGAGGGAGGAAGCCTTACCATTCTTGCCACTGCACTGGTTGACACCGGAAGCAAAATGGACGACGTTATTTACGAAGAATTCAAGGGAACCGGCAATATGGAGCTTGTTCTTGACCGCAAGCTTCAGGAGAAACGGGTTTTCCCGGCCATCGACATTCAGAAATCCGGTACCAGACGAGAAGATCTGCTTCTGAGCAAAGACGAGCAGGAAGCTGTATATATTATGCGAAAGGCTCTTAACGGAATGAAGTCTGATGAGGCAGTGGAACAGATCCTGAACATGTTTGCACGTACTGCAAATAATGCTGAATTTGTGCAAATGGTAAAAAAACAGAAATTGTAATGTTCACAAAAAACACCGTGCAGAATATTATCTGGGATTAGTTTTAGAAATTTTTATAAATAACTTGCATTTCTCAGAACCCCATGCTATAATCAATAGGCTGTGTAAAGTGTGAATTCGTCAGATTCAACGCAAATAAAATAGAATAAATATAGAGAGGTGAAAATCATGAGAGAAGGAATCCATCCGAATTACTATCAGGCAACTGTAACCTGCAACTGCGGTAATACTTTTGTAACAGGATCTACCAAGCAGGACATCCACGTAGAAATCTGCTCCAAATGTCATCCGTTCTATACAGGACAGCAGAAAGCTAGTCAGGCTCGTGGACGTATCAATAAGTTCAATGAGAAATACGGTCTGAATAAATAATTTGAATATTACTGAATGAGAAGGTTGAGGTTGGGAAATCTCAACCTTTCTTTGTAACTGGAGGATAAAATGAAACCATCCAATATCGGTGGACAAGCTGTAATGGAAGGCATTATGATGCGCCATAAGGATAAATACTCCATTGCAGTACGACGTCCTGATAAAGAAATTGAAGTAAAAGTGGAAGATTATAAATGCATTTTCGGGAAAGCCAGGATCTGGCGGAAACCAATCATCCGCGGAATGGTAAGCTTTATTGATTCTCTGGTAACCGGAACGAAATGCCTTATGTATTCAGCTGAAATTGCAGGTGATGAGGAGGATGAGGAAGAGACCAGGAAGAATGCTGCTCTTTCTCCAGAAGAACTGAAAGCCAAGAAGAAAAAAGAGGACAAGGCATTTAAAGCCTTGCTCTATGTAACTGTGGCCGTTTCTATTGTAATTTCTGTTGCAGCCTTTATGCTGCTTCCTTATGCACTGGCCAGTCTTTGCCGTAAGGTAGGCGCTTCGGAAGTGGTGGTTACCATTGTGGAAGCATTTGTGAAGCTGGGTCTGTTTATGGGATACATGATTCTGATCTCCAGAATGAAGGATATTCAGAGAACCTTTATGTATCATGGTGCTGAACACAAATGTATCAACTGTGTGGAGAATGGTAAGCCGCTTACTGTGGAGAACGTGCTTGAGAGCTCCAGATTCCACAGACGATGCGGAACAAGCTTTCTGTTCCTGGTTATGATAGTAAGTATTTTCCTGCATTTTATTTTTGTACTGGTACCGTCTTACTGGTTCCGTCTTTTCGGCCGTCTGCTCATGGTACCTGTAGTATCTGGAATTTCATTTGAAATTATCCAGTGGGCAGGCAGGACAGACAGTAAATTTGCCTTGATGATGAGCAAACCTGGTATGGCAATGCAGAAATTTACCACAAAGGAACCTACAGCTGATATGGCAGAGGTTGCCATCAAGGCTGTGGAGGCTGTGTTTGACTGGAGAGCATATTTAAAGACAGAATTTAATCTGGATATTCCATATGAGAACAAAGAAAACGGTGATCTTTCCGCTGCTTCCGCGCAATCTGAAAGCGGGGACAGTGAAGAACGTACCGGGAATGTACCGGAAACGGGAGCTGCACAATGACTTCTCTGGAAACACTATTAAAAGAAGGAACCAAGGTTCTGGAGCAGCATAAGATCCAGGAAGCCAGGCTGGATGCCTGGCTTCTTCTGGAGTATGTGACCGGGATGAACAGAGCCTTTTATTTCGCTCATTCAGCTGACGGGATGGATGAGGAAAAAGCAGACAGATACCGGGAACTGATCCGGAAAAGAGCAGCTCATGTTCCATTGCAGCATATTACCCACCAGGCATATTTTATGGGATTTGAATTTTATGTAAATCAAAACGTACTGGTTCCGAGGCAGGATACGGAGACATTGGTGGAGAAGGCTCTGGAAGTCATGAAAGGGAAAAAGACACCAAGGATTCTGGATATGTGCACCGGATCGGGGTGTATTCTTTTAAGTCTTCTGGCACTTACCGGGGATGCATATGGTGTGGGTGCGGATGTTTCCCCACTTGCTCTTCAGGTGGCAGATAAGAATGCGGTAAGCCTGGAAGTGTCAGACAGAGCTGTTTTCGTGGAAAGCAACTTGTTTTCGTCAGCTTTTTTTCAACAAAACACTGGCAAAGATATGCCTCAGTATGATATCCTTATTTCGAATCCCCCCTATATCAGAAGTGCAGAGATTGAAAATCTTATGGAAGAAGTGCGGGATCACGATCCAAGACTTGCACTGGATGGCCATGAAGATGGTCTGTATTTTTACAGAAAAATCGTATCGGAGGGAAGGACTTTCCTGAAGGAAAATGGCTGGATGCTGTTTGAAATCGGATATGATCAGGGCGAAGCTGTGAAGAGTCTGATGCGGGAAAATGGCTTTTTTGATGTACAGATTGTTAAAGACCTGACGGGACTTGACAGAGTTGTGTTGGGCAGACGATAGTTTTATATAAGTAAAGAGAAGAACATAACAGGAGGAAAACCATGTTTGACAAGTTGGACGATTTGCTCATACGTTTCGAGGAAGTTCTGAATGAGCTGGGGGAGCCAGATGTAACATCTAATCCAGATCGTTTCCAGAAGCTTATGAAGGAACAGAGCGACCTGCAGCCAATTGTGGATACCTATAAGGAATATAAGAAAAATAAAGAAACAATTCAGGACAGCCTTTCCATGCTGGAAGAGGAGAAGGATGAGGATATGAGAGAAATGCTCAAGGAAGAGCTTTCTGATGCCAAGAAGCGTGTGGAAGAGCTGGAGCATGAACTGAAGATCCTTCTTCTGCCTAAGGACCCTAACGATAATAAGAACGTTATCGTGGAGATCCGCGCCGGTGCCGGTGGAGATGAGGCTGCTCTTTTTGCAGCTGAGATCTACAGAATGTATGTAAAATATGCAGAATCCAGGCGCTGGAAAACAGAGATGATGAGCTTAAACGAGAATGGAATCGGCGGATTCAAAGAGGTTACCTTTATGATAAACGGTGCCGGAGCTTATTCCAGACTGAAGTATGAGAGTGGCGTACACCGGGTACAGAGGGTTCCGGAGACGGAATCCGGCGGAAGAATCCATACATCCACCTGTACGGTTGCAATTATGCCGGAAGCTGAGGAGATTGATTTCCATCTGGATATGAACGACTGTAAATTCGACGTATTCCGTGCTTCCGGAAATGGCGGACAGTGCGTCAATACTACAGACTCCGCAGTACGACTGACCCATATTCCTACAGGAATCGTAATTTCCTGTCAGGATGAGAAGTCCCAGCTGAAGAATAAGGATAAGGCGTTAAAGGTTCTTCGCTCACGTCTGTATGAGATGGAGTTGGCCAAACAGCATGACGCAGAAGCAGAGGCGCGAAGAAGCCAGATCGGTACAGGTGATCGTTCCGAGAAGATCAGAACCTACAATTTTCCACAGGGACGTGTAACAGATCACCGTATCAAACTTACACTTCACAGACTGGATAACATTCTGAATGGAGATCTGGATGAAATCATCGACAGCCTGATCGCAGCAGACCAGGCAGCGAAATTGAGCAATCTGCAGGAACAGTAAACTTAGAGCCTTTTTCAAACACGCTCTAAAACAACAATCATATGAAAAATGGGAGGGTATTACCTATGAAAAAAACAGCTCTTGTAATTATGGCAGCCGGAGTTGGAAGCAGATTTGGAAATGGAATCAAGCAGCTTGCACCAGTTGGACCAAATGGTGAGATCATTATGGATTATTCCATCAGAGACGCATTGGAGGCTGGCTTCAATAAAATTGTATTTATTATCCGTAAGGATCTGGAAGAAGAATTTAAAAGCACCATTGGTGCAAGAGTAGAGAAGATCGCAGAAGTTGCGTATGCATATCAGGAAATGGAGAAGCTTCCGGAAGGCTTTGTGAAACCGGCAGACAGAACCAAACCATGGGGAACCGGCCATGCTGTTATCTGCGCAAGAGAGTTCCTTACAGAGCCATTTGCAGTTATCAATGCAGATGACTATTATGGAAAGGAAGCATACGTAAAAGTACATGATTATCTGGTTCGGGAGCAGCCAGCAGATGATGTTCTGCATATTTGCATGGCAGGTTTCCGTCTTGGAAACACCTTAAGTGATAATGGAAGTGTTACAAGAGGACTTTGCCACATTACAGACGGCAAGCTTACAGGTGTTACCGAGACACACAACATTTTTAAAACAGCAGATGGCGCTGAGAGCCGCGAAGATGGACAGCCGGCAGAGAAGCTTGATTTAAATGAGCTTGTTTCCATGAACATGTGGGGACTGACTCCTGCGTTTATGGATACTTTATACGATGGATTTGTAGAGTTTCTTCAGAATGTAAAAGCTGGTGATATCAAGGCAGAGTATCTTCTTCCGGTTATGATCGATACATTGATCCAGAAGGGAACTGCCCAGGTGGATGTGCTTGAGACAAAGGATACCTGGTTTGGTGTAACTTACCAGGAAGATAAAGAGGTTGTGATCAAAGCCTTTAAAGAGCTTACCGAGGCTGGCGTATATCCAAACGGACTTTACAAATAAGATTATCGGATACTGTATATTGTAATTGTTTGCAGTTTTGCCTGAAAATATGGAAAAGAATGTATGATTCATATATGCTTTCAGGTGTAATAAGCAAGGAGGATAATTAGATATGGGAAAATATTTTGGAACAGACGGATTTCGTGGTGAGGCGAATGTTCAGCTGACAGTTGATAATGCGTTTAAAGTAGGACGTTATGTAGGCTGGTATTATGGACGTGACCATAAGGCGAAGATCGTAATCGGAAAAGATACCAGACGAAGCAGCTATATGTTTGAGTATGCCCTTGTTGCAGGACTTACCGCTTCCGGAGCAGATGCTTATCTTCTGCATGTAACCACTACTCCAAGTGTATCCTTTGCGGTTCGTACAGAGGATTTTGACTGCGGTATTATGATTTCCGCAAGCCATAACCCATTCTATGATAATGGAATCAAGCTTCTGAATGGAAACGGACAGAAGATTGAGGCTGAGATCGAGGAGCGTATTGAGGCCTACATTGATGGCGAGATCGAGGAGCTTCCTCTTGCACGCAAAGAAGACATTGGACGTACTGTTGATTTTGCTTCCGGACGAAACCGCTATATCGGATATCTGATCTCCATTCCAAGCCGTGATTTCAAAAATGTAAAAGTCGGACTTGACTGTGCCAACGGAAGCTCATCCGCAATTGCAAAAAGTGTTTTCGAGGCACTTCAGGCGAAAACTTATGTGATCAACAATCAGCCGGATGGAACTAACATCAATACAAACTGTGGCTCCACCCATATCGAAGTCCTTCAGAAATATGTGATAGACAATGGCCTGGATATCGGATTTGCTTATGATGGAGATGCTGACCGTTGTATCGCAGTTGATCATCGTGGAAATATCATCGATGGTGACAAGATTATGTATGTCTGCGGTAAATATCTGAAAGAGCAGGGGAAACTGAATGGAAATACTGTTGTTACCACAGTGATGTCCAATATGGGACTTTACAAAGCTCTGGAGCGTGAAGGAATGCGTTATGAGCAGACTGCCGTTGGTGACAAATACGTTGCCGAGAATATGATGGCAAATAACTACAGCATTGGTGGAGAACAGTCCGGACATATTATTTTCAGCCGTTATGCAGCTACAGGTGATGGTATCCTTACTTCTCTTATGGTCATGGAAGCATGCGTAGATAAGAAGTCTACCTTATGTGATCTTGCCAAAGAGATGAAGGTTTATCCTCAGGTTCTTCGAAATGTACGTGTAGCAGATAAGAAGACTGCGCGTGAGAACCCGAAGGTGGTTGAAGCAGTCGAAGCAGCAGGAAAGGCACTTGGCGATTCCGGACGTATTCTGGTCCGCGAGAGTGGTACAGAGCCGCTGATCCGTGTTATGGTGGAGGCCGAGACAGATGAGCTCTGCCATCAGTATGTAGACAGTGTTGTGGAAGTAATGGAAGCCGAAGGACTGATCGTTGGTTGAGAATGAAAATCAGAAAAACAGCATTAATATTGACAGCGGTCATGGGGCTTTCCCTTCTGGCTGGCTGTGATAATGAAAAACAGCAGATTTTTAAGGAAGCAGAGAAAGATCTGGAGCAGGGCAGCTATGAGTATGCGCTGGATGAATTTACTACTTCTGTGAATAATGGTGTGAAGCCTGCAGTGTCTTACCGCGGGATTGGAATCTGTCAGCTGCGTCTGGGAAATTATGATGATGCCATTACTGCCTTTACCAGTGCTCTTGGCGAGGAGAAAGTAAGTAAAAGTATGGCCCGGGACCTGTATCTGTATCGCGCTACAGCACGTTTGCAGGCTGGGTATCTGGATGATGCCATGGCAGACTGTCAGGTGCTTGCCCAGAATTATGAGATGGATGCAGATGCCTGGTTTCTTACTGGAAAGGTTGCCCTGGAAATGGATGGCTATGATGAAGCTGCCTCTGATTTTGAGCAGGCATATGGGGAAGATTCCAGCTATGACCGGGCCATCCAGATCTACGAGACGTACCTGGATAAGGACATGGAAGCGGATGGAACCAGGTATCTGGAGGCTGTTTTGTCCACAGAGGCAAAGGGAGCAGAGGATCTTTGCAGCCGGGGAAGAATCTATTACTATATGGGAGATTATACCAATGCCCAGAAGGAGCTGACAGATGCTTCCAATCAGGGAAGTACAGAGGCACTTCTGGTTCTTGGAATGGTCTATGGCGCTCAGTCAGATTACGCAAATGCCCGGGCAATGTACCAGCAGTACATCAATCAGAAGCTGGATGATACGTCCGGGGATCAGACACAGACTGCCGCACAGGGATACAATGGACTGGCAGTGTGCGATATGGCAGAAGGAAATTATGATTCTGCTTTGGAAAATATCAGCAGCGGAATTTCCATTGCTTCCGATGATGAAATGCAGAGCTTGTTATTTAATGAAATTGTAGCTTATGAGAAAAAACTGGATTTTTCCACAGCGCAGGAGAAAGCTGTGTCTTATGTCGGAATGTATCCGGAGGATGAAGAAGCTGCGAAAGAGCTTGATTTCCTGAAATCCAGGACTGGAAGTAATGAATAGGAAACAGAGAAGGTTCTTGAAGCTATTTTTATAATCATAAAAGGATTTGAAATCTGAGGCAATATTGAATGCCGGATTTCAAATCCTTTTTTGGTAATATACTCAGATCTTTTTTACATAAAGGCGGTTGCCACGATACATGGGGCGGCCGTTCACGCCACTGAGATCGTAGGACATTGCAAAGTAGGAATCCACGCTGCTTACAAGCGCCCAGTCAGGATCATAGACCTTTCCACCAATTTCAGCCCAGCCGTGACCGCCGGAGCAGATTACATAAACTTTTTTCATGCCTACAGCGTTTGCGAGGTAGGCGAAAGCTGCTGCATAGGAAACACAGTCACCTCGTCCGCCGCGGAAAAACATATCTTCGGCGAAATCCTTTTCCCAGTCCTGTGTATTTCTGAATTCACGCCAGCAATAGTAGGTGTACTGCTTCTTGACGTAATCAAAGCTGGCACGGAGGCGCTGCATTTTGTTCATTCCTGGTCTGCTGATCTTTTCTACGATCTTGTTCGCTTCTGTCATTAGCTTCAGCTTGCGCAGGTTAGAATCGGATTTGCTGGCACGTCCGGAAGCATCAAGGGCGATACCGTTTATAGTGGTGGAGGTCAGCATGTATGCGCCGGTGGTTCCTGTGCTGATACGGAAAAAGTAGTAATTATTTTTGATTTTTTTCCAGCCGTAGCGCTGAATTCCATTTTTGTCAAAAAAGTAATAGCGGGATCCGATTTTGACTTTGCCTTTGACTTTCTTGCCGCGGGCATTGTAATAGTAGTGGCGGCCTTTGATGGTCTTCCAGGTACCAGAAGAGGAACTGGAAGCCTGTCCCTTACCGGAATTGGGCTTCTTATTGGTGTCAGTGGAAGAAGATTTCGCAGTTTGGGAAACAGATGTCCGGGCAGCTGCCTGGGTGGGAAGAGTACCTGTCAGGAGTGTACAGGACAGGCAAAGGCATGCTGCAAGAGTTTTGAGATTTTTCTTTTTCATAGGTTCCTCCTTTTTGGGTCTTTTACTATTATTATATACTATATGAGATCTGAACTGTAGTTGTTGTTTTCAGATCTGAAATATGTTACTGTTCACTCCGTTCACAGTAACGCGCTTCGCGATGCACAGAAATCATGCATTCGCATGATTTCGCGCCGCAATTCTCGGGTTTTCTGTGAACTTTGTTCACAAAAAACGCCTCGCGGAACGTTACCAGTGAACAGTAACTGAAATATACCTCTCCCAAAAGGAATGGGTTTGTGTTATACTCTAACAGATGATTTTCAGATAGAAAAGTAACTGAAAGTTAGTTTATGGATGATCCGGAAGGAGGATTTATGGAATATATTGAAGAAATACAGGAGCAGGTGATTCTGGTTGGCGTTCAGCTGGACGAGAACGACAATGTGAAAGAATCCCTGGATGAACTGGAGGAGCTTGCAGATACTGCCGGAGCCCAGACAGTGGGAAAAATTATCCAGAACCGTGAGACTGTACATCCTGGAACTTATATTGGAAAAGGAAAGATCGAGGAGGTACGTGCTCTTATGCTGGCCACGGATGCTACAGGAATCATCTGTGACGATGAGCTTTCCCCGGCACAGATGAACAATCTGGAGCATGAGCTGGAATGTAAGGTAATGGACAGAACTCTTCTGATTCTTGATATTTTTGCAAAACATGCCACCACAAGTGAGGGTAAGATCCAGGTAGAGCTGGCCCAGCTCCGTTACAGAGCATCCAGACTGGTAGGACTAGGTGCATCCTTGTCCAGACTTGGAGGAGGAATTGGAACCAGAGGACCTGGAGAGAAAAAGCTGGAGAGCGACCGACGTCTGATCCGAAAGAGAATCACAGCGCTGAAGGAAGAGCTTTCCCAGGTAGAGAAGCACAGAGAACTGCTCCGTACCGGACGTACCCGGGGAAAGATGAAGACTGTTGCTATTGTAGGTTATACCAATGCAGGTAAATCTACATTGTTAAATACCCTCACTGGAGCCGGAGTGCTTTCAGAGGATAAGCTGTTTGCCACATTGGATCCTACAACCAGAGCATTGACATTAGATGACGGACAGCAGATCCTGCTTACAGATACTGTTGGATTTATCCGTAAACTGCCGCATAATCTGGTTGAAGCTTTTAAGAGTACCCTGGAGGAAGCGAAATATGCAGATTATATTATTCATGTGGTAGACTGTTCGAATCCTCAGGCGGTACAGCAGATGGAGGTTGTTTATGATACCCTGCAGGAGCTTGGTGTCCAGGGCAAAAAGACGATTACTTTATTTAACAAGGTCGATGTGGGTGCAGCAATCCGCATGCGCGACAGTATGGCAGACCATACTCTTAAGGTTTCGGCCAAAACAGGGGAAGGTCTGGAGGATTTAAAGCAGCTTCTGGGGAAAATCCTTTCTGAAGAGCAGATTTATGTGGAAAAAATTTTTTCCTATCAGGAGGCTGGCAAGATCCAGCTGATCCGGGAATATGGGCAGCTGCTTTCGGAGGAGTACACAGATACTGGAATTCTGGTGAAAGCCAGAGTGCCGCAGGAAATTCATGGGAAGCTTATGTGACGCAGCCAGACCTGTGGAATTGGCAAAAAGTATGGGTTTATAAAGTTATCACATTTGAGGATAATAAGTAAATATAATGATATGAGTGTCAAAAGGTCTTTTGACACTCATTTGATACCCAGATTGCTACGCAGCTACGCTGCTCCCGCAATCCTCCAAATATTCGAAATCCGCTGATTTACTGCGTAAATCGCTACTTTCTCATATTTGGCGTGTCCCAAGTTCAAAAGCCTTATCGTGCAAGCACGAACAGCTTTTTGACCTTTTGACACTGGTATCATATAATGTTATCGCTTAAAAGTAATTTCTGTGAGGCGCATTGCTATACAGAAAGTGAAGAACGATAGGTAAGAAGACTAAAATTTGTAAAAAACAGGAGAGAATATCATGGGAAAATACACAGATTACATTATGAAAACAGCACAGGATCTGCTTTCAGTGCCAAGTCCAAGTGGTTTTACCCACATGGCAGCAGATTTTGTAAAAAAAGAATTTGAAAAGCTGGGCTATGAGCCGCAGATCACCCAGAAGGGGGCTGTGCTTGTAAAGCTTGGAGGAAAAGACGATGAGAATGCAGTGGTTCTGGCAGCTCACATGGATACTCTTGGCGGAATGGTCTGCCAGATCATGGACAACGGACATCTGAAACTGACTAATATCGGCGGTATGAATCCAAACAATGCAGAGGCTGAGAATTGTAAGGTTTATACAAAGTCCGGCAAAGTATATGATGCAACTTTCCAGCTGGAGAATGCGTCTGTTCATGTAAACGGCGAGTATAGCGATACCAAACGTACTTATGAGACGATGGAGGCCATTCTTGATGAGCCGGTGAAGAATAAAGAGGATGTGAAAAAACTTGGAATCATGACAGGCGATTTTGTCTGCTTTGATCCAAGGACAGTTGTGACTGAGAGCGGATACATCAAGAGCCGTTTCCTTGATGATAAATTCAGCACTGCTATTCTTCTCGGCTATGCTAAATATCTGAAAGAGAAAGAAATTCAGACAGAGCGTACCATTTATGTACTGATCACTTCTTATGAGGAAGTGGGACATGGTGGATGTGCCGCTATCCCAGATGGAGTGACAGAGATGATCTCCGTAGATATGGGATGTGTTGGAAAAGGCCTGGAATGTGATGAAACCATGGTTTCAATCTGCGCTAAGGACAGTATGGGACCATATGATTACCAGGTGGTTTCCGGTCTGATCAAGGCTGCACAGGAGAATGACATTGCGTTTGCTGTGGATGTGTATCCTCATTATGGCTCTGATGTGGATGCGGCACTGAAAGCAGGCTATGATATGAAGCATGGTCTGATCGGACCGGGAGTTTACGCATCTCATGGATACGAGCGGTCACACAGGGATGGAGCGAAGAATACACTGAAATTACTGAAGGCATATTTAGGATAAAAGTCCTGCGCGGTAGCGCTAAAGGCGCGGAACAATCGACTTTCATTTGGGGTGATGTCTGCGCAGGCAGACATGTCCGTTTAGAAGAAAAAATTGATTAAAAATGTATAAAATCTTAATAATAGAAGATGACGAAATTATTGTGCAGATAGTAAAGCGACATTTGGAATCCTGGGGATATGAGGTCTTTCAGATCGAAGATTTCACTCATGTGATTCAGGAGTTTGTGCAAAAAGATCCACAGCTGGTGCTGCTGGATTTGAAACTGCCGTTTTTTAACGGTTTTCATTGGTGTGAGGAAATCCGCAAAATTTCACAGGTACCAGTGATGTTTCTGTCTTCAGCGGCTGACAATATGAATATGGTAATGGCCATGAGCCGGGGCGCAGATGATTTTATCGCGAAACCTTTTGATCTGGATGTGTTAACTGCGAAGGTGCAGGCTGTGCTTCGCAGAACCTATGCCTTTGGTCAGAACAACAGTCTTCTGGAAAGGGGCGGCGTAGTGCTGAATCCTGGAAATGGGACAATTTCAGTGGATGGAAAGCTTGCAGACTTGACGAAAAACGAATTGAAGATATTGCAGATACTATTTGAACATCAGGGGCATGTTGTATCCAGAGAGTCGATTATGACAAAACTGTGGGAGAGCGACAGCTTTGTGGATGACAATACTTTGACAGTAAACATCACAAGAATCCGTCGGAAGCTGGAAGGTCTGGGTGTAGAGAACTTCATTATCACCAAAAAAGGCCTGGGGTACATGGTATGATTAAATATCTGAAAACCAGATGGAAAATAGGTGTTTTGGCTTTACTTATGGTAGCGGTAACGGCTGGAATCCTTTTTCTGTATGATATTCCGCTGGAGCCTGTAGGTTATGTGGCGATTTTTGAAATGCTGCTGACAGGCCTGGGACTTATGTGGGATTACCATAAATACCGGAAAAAGCAGGAAAGTCTGCTTTACATAAGAGACTGCGGCAATTTTTCAGAAGAATATCTGGAGGCTCCGGAGAATGAAAATGAGGCTATTTACCGGGAAATCTGCCGTAGTCTGGATGAGAAGAGAATAGAGGCTGAAAATCAGAGAAGTGCTTTTGGTACAGAATTGACAGACTTTTATACGCTGTGGGTCCACCAGATCAAAACACCTATTGCTGCAGCAAGATTGCTTCTTCAGGAAGAGAAGCCCAGACCTCAGGAGATTCAGAATGAGCTTTTTAAGGTGGAGCAGTATGTGGAGATGGTGCTGGGGTATCTTCGAACGGAGGATATGGCTTCAGACATCCGCTTTGAGGAAGTGGATATGGATTCTCTGATTCGTGAGCAGATTCACAAATTTGCCAGAATATTTATTGGGAAAAAGCTTTCTCTGGAGTATCAAGAGGTATCGGAAACGGTGCTTACAGATGAAAAATGGCTTGGCTTTGTGTTGGGACAAATTTTATCAAATGCACTGAAATACACAAAAAAAGGAAAAATATCCATCTATATGAGCAAATCCAGGCCGCATACGCTGGTGATCGAAGATACTGGAATCGGAATCCGTGCCGAAGATTTGCCCCGGGTTTTTGAAAAGGGGTTTACTGGCTATAATGGACGTGAAGAGAACAGGTCTACTGGAATTGGGCTTTATCTTTGCGGAAAGATTATGAAAAGACTGGATCACGGAATCAGGATAGAGTCGGAGCTTGGAAAAGGGACGAAGGTATTTCTTGAACTGGAAAGAAAGAAGATGGATCTATATTAGAGCGTGTTCGGAAAAACAATCTCGCAGTCTGCACGCCCCACTTTTCGGTGTATTTTGCAGATTGCAAGATTAATTTTTTTACATGCTTTAGATGGTGGGGACAAGGAGAGAGTATGAAAGCGATAAAGAAGGTTTTAAACAATATTTTTATTGATGGTTTAAGTGGAATGGCTTTGGGGTTGTTTTCTACTTTGATCATCGGAACTATTTTGAAACAGATCGGTGATTTGATGGGCGGTACATATGGCACTTATTTAAGTGCATTTGCAGTGGTTGCCCAGAGGCTTACAGGTGCCGGAATCGGCATCGGTGTTGCGTATAAATTCCGGGAATCTACTTATGTGCTGTTGTCGGCTGCGGCAGCAGGAATGATTGGGGCTTATGCATCAAACCTTATTGCAGGAACCCTGTTGTCTGATACAGGGGCATTAGTGTTATCCGGTCCTGGCGAGCCTCTTGGAGCGTTTGTGGCTGCATATGTGGGAATTACGATTGGGAGGCTGGTTGCCGGAAAAACAAAACTGGATCTTCTTATTACACCAGCAATCACCATCCTTTCCGGTGGTGCTGTAGGGATACTGGTAGGACCGGGAGTATCAAGCTTCATGACATGGCTTGGCAACCTGGTAAACTGGGGAACTGAGCAGCAGCCAATCCTGATGGGAATTGTGGTTTCTGCCATCATGGGAATGGTACTGACTTTGCCCATTAGCTCTGCAGCTCTTGGAATTATTCTGGGGCTGAATGGCGTGGCAGCGGGTGCGGCAACGATCGGATGCTGCTGTCAGATGATTGGATTTGCAGTGACAAGTTTTAAGGATAATGGCGTGGGCGGTCTTTTTGCCCAGGGAATCGGAACCTCCATGCTGCAGATCCCTAATATTATGAAGCGTCCGCTGATCTGGCTGCCGCCTACGCTGGCATCCGCTATTTTAGGCCCAATTGCCATTATCGGGCCTTTCCATATGACAAATAATGCAACTGGTTCAGGAATGGGAACTTCCGGTCTGGTTGGACAGATCATGACTTATCAGACCATGGTGGCAACCGAATCCCCAGTTCTGGTTATTCTGAAAATCGTAGTCTTTCATTTCCTGCTTCCAGGACTTTTGTCTTATGTGATCTATCGTGGAATGCGGAATATGGGATATATTAAAGATGGACAGATGAAGCTGAATGTATAAAAAAAGTTGCTAACACAAAAAAATATTGACATCTAATAGATGTTAGAATATACTAACAATATAAATCATGATTATGTTTGTTGGTGAAATTTTGTACAGCGTTTGTAAAAGGAGACAGAAGTCTCTGGCAAATGCGTTTCGAGTAACCGGAAAGGAGTATAGTATGGGAACAGTAGTTGTAGGCGCTATCGTAGTTGCAATCGCAGGTCTTGCAATCAGAAGCATTGTAAAAGATAAAAAAAGCGGAAAAGGCTGCAATGGTAACTGTGGAAGCTGCGGCGGACACTGCCATTGAGCTGTGAATGAGGTACAGGTATTTTTACATAGCTGTTAATAAGAAGATGAGGAAGCTGCTGTATTGGAGAAATCTGATATGGCAGTTTTTGCGTAATGGGAAATTAAGAACACAGTTTAATTATTCACTCTTCCAAAAAGTACGAGGATATGTTAGTATAAACACAAAGCATATTTCTTCTAATTATCAAGGCGTTTCCAGCGCCATCTATTTTCATCTAATACGTTCAGAAATCAATGCTTTCAAATCCAGAACAAATAAGAGCAGGAGATCTCTGAAACGTACGGGTCGAGTCTCCTGGGAAGGGAGAATTGAATATGGTGAAACAGAATGCGGCGAATGCAAAAGGTCAGGATATACAGCAGACAGATGAGGGGACAATGGCTGTTAACGTGAAATATAAGGACACGATTTTTCGGATGCTTTTTTCCGATAAGAAGAATCTTTTGTCTTTATATAATGCACTAAATGGAAAGGATTATCATGACCCGGATTTGTTGGAAATTGTTACATTGGATAGTGCGATTTATATGGGAGTGAAGAATGACCTGGCATTTATCCTGGATTGTAATATGTTCTTGTGGGAACACCAGTCCACGTATAATCCCAATATTCCGCTGAGAGATCTTATTTATATTGCCAGGGAATATCAGAAATACGTTAAGCAGAAGAAAATTTCTTTATATTCCACCAGACAGCAGAAGCTGCCAGCACCCAGGTTTATCGTATTTTATAATGGTAAGTCTGAGGCAGAAGAACGGTTTGAGCACCGTTTGTCGGATGCATATGAGAATTTTAGCGGTGAACCGGAATTGGAATTGAAAGTCACAGTTCTTAATATAAATGAAGGTCACAATCAGAAACTAATGGAACAGTGCCAGATTCTGAAGGAATATGCAAGTTTCGTAGCAAGGGTAAGGAAACATCAAAAGACATTGCCTGTGGAAACAGCAATAGAACAGGCTGTGAAGGAATGTATTCAGGAAGGGATTCTCAGGGAATTTCTGCTAAAAAATCGAGCGGAGGTTATTGAAATGAGCATATTTGAGTATAACCAGAAAGAGGAAGAGGAACTGATACGAAGGGAAGAAATGGAAATCGGAATCAAGATCGGAGAGGAAAGGGAACGGAAGAATACGGAGAGGGAACGCAGGAGGGCGGATGATGCTGAAAATGAAGCTAAAATTATGAGAAAAGAAATTGCCAGACTGCAAAGCCTGTTGAACGAAAAAAACACTTTTCAAACAAACTCTGAAAAATAAACAAATACCATATTTCGTGGTTCCTCAACAAAAACAACGAAAAACCACAAAAAGCAACTCGGGAAACCAACTAAAGCAACAAAAAACAGTGTTGAATCATGTTGACACCGCATAGCGAATGACGTATAATGAGCATAGAAAACTATGTCATGGAACAACGGACATTTATGTTGCCGACAAAGAGAATATTGCGTTTTGGCGATACAGAATACTATTTTATATGCCGGGACATCCATGAGAAAGGAGAACCATGGAAAAATACAATTCAAGTGAGATTCCGAAATCTTCCAGAATTACCCGTCTGGTAGATCATCTCTATGCCAAGATGCCGGAGATCGAATCTTACAGAGCGAAGCTGATCACAGAGTCCTATAAGGAGACGGAAGACCAGCCGATCATTACCAGAAGAGCGAAAGCTTTTTCCCACATTTTACATAATATTCCGATCATCATCCGTGATGAGGAACTGATCGTGGGAAGTAACTCCATTGCACCGAGAGGATGCCAGACATTCCCGGAATTCTCATTCCAGTGGCTGGAAGACGAGCTGGATACGGTTGCCACCAGAACTGCTGATCCATTCTATATTTCAGAGCAGGCCAAAGCAGATCTTCGCGAGGTACACAAATACTGGAAAGGCAAGACTACCAGTGAGCTTGCCACAGCATATATGGCACCAGAAGCCATTCGTGCAATTGATCACAATATTTTTACACCGGGAAACTATTTCTATAATGGTGTAGGACATGTTACCGTAAAATACTGGGAAGTTCTTGAAATCGGATACGAAGGCATTATGGCGAAAGCACAGGCTGAGCTGGATAAATGCAATGTGGGGGATGGAGATTACGCAGAGCGTTCCCGTTTCCTGGAAGCAGTTATCATAAGCTGCCAGGCAGTGATTGATTATGCAGACAGATATGCAAAGCTTGCCCTTGAAATGGCAGAGAAATGTACAGATCCACAGCGTAAAGCAGAGCTTCTTGTGATTGCATCCAATTGCAGCAAGGTTCCGGCGAAGGGAGCTACCAATTTCTGGGAGGCGTGTCAGTCCTTCTGGTTTGTGCAGCAGCTTCTCCAGATGGAGTCTAGCGGACATTCCATTTCCCCAGGACGTTTCGACCAGTATATGTATCCTTATTATAAGAAGGATATTGAGAGCGGCGCGATTACCAGAACAGCAGCCCAGGAGCTTCTTGATTGCATCTGGGTAAAATTAAATGACCTGAATAAAGTCCGTGATGCTGCTTCCGCAGAAGGATTCGCAGGCTACAGTCTGTTCCAGAACCTGATCGTAGGAGGTCAGGATAAAGATGGCAATGATGTGACCAATGACCTTTCCTTTATGTGTATTGAGGCATCCATGCATGTACATCTTCCGGCTCCGTCCCTTTCCATCCGTGTATGGAATGGTTCTCCTCATGACCTTCTGATCAAGGCAGCAGAGCTTACCAGAACGGGTATCGGACTTCCGGCTTATTATAACGACGAGGTAATCATCCCGGCACTGCAGAACAGAGGACTTTCCCTTGCAGATGCCCGTGAGTATAATATCATCGGTTGCGTAGAGCCACAGAAAGCAGGTAAGACAGAGGGATGGCATGATGCAGCATTCTTTAATATGTGCCGTCCGCTGGAGCTTGTATTTGCCAATGGTATGGATCAGGGCGAGATGGTCGGAATTCCTACCGGCGATGTAACCCAGATGGCTACATTCGATGAATTCTATGATGCATACAGGAAACAGATGGAGTACTGCATTTCCCTTCTTGTAAATGCAGATAATGCCATCGACGTAGCACATGCAAAGCGTTGCCCGCTTCCATTCCTTTCCAGTATGATCGATAACTGTATCGCCCGTGGAAAGACTGTACAGGAAGGCGGCGCAGTTTATAACTTTACCGGTCCCCAGGGATTTGGTATTGCAAACATGGCAGATTCCCTCTATGCGATTCGCCAGCTGGTTTACCAGGAGAAGAAGTTTACAATGGAGGAGCTGAAAGAAGCTCTTGCATGGAACTATGGTAAAGGCCTGGATGAGCAGTCTGTGAAAGAGATCACAACCGGCATCCTAAGAGAGATGACCGAGAGCGGTGCCAAGGTTGATGCGGATACAGCAGCTGCAGTTTTGAAATCTGTTATGAATGCCCAGATGGCACCTGAGAAGATGGCAAGATATCAGGAAATCCACGATATGATCGCAGAAGTTCCGAAATTCGGAAATGACATTCCGGAGGTTGACTACTTCGCAAGAGACGTAGCTTACACATACACAAGACCGTTACAGAATTTTAAGAACCCAAGAGGCGGACAGTACCAGGCAGGACTTTATCCGGTATCTGCAAACGTACCCCTTGGCGGACAGACTGGTGCTACACCAGATGGAAGATATGCACATACTCCGGTTGCAGATGGTGTTTCCCCATCCGCAGGCAAGGATGTGAACGGACCTACTGCAGCAGCAAGCTCTGTTGCGAAACTGGATCACTTTATCGTATCCAATGGTACTTTGTTCAATCAGAAATTCCATCCGTCAGCACTTTCCGGACGTGAGGGCCTTGAGAAATTTGTTGCACTGATTCGTTCCTATTTCGATCAGAAGGGAATGCATATGCAGTTCAATGTTGTAAGCAGAGAGACCCTGCTTGATGCACAGGCACATCCGGAGAACTATAAGCATCTGGTTGTACGTGTGGCTGGTTACAGTGCACTGTTTACCACACTTTCCAAATCTCTGCAGGATGACATTATCAGAAGAACTGAGCAGGGATTCTAAAACGAAAGTCAGCAGACTCTTATGCAGGAGAGTTATAATTGCCCCATAGCTCACTTCTTAGCGAGATGATAAGTGTGGCTGTGAATGGAAACTTTCTGCGAAAAATATAAATGGAATTGCTGGTGGCTTCGTTAAGAGAAGTCTGCTGACACTTCCGTATAATGGAGATATCTATGGAATATTTAGACACTACAGGGCGTATTTTCGACGTCCAGCGTTATTCCATCCATGACGGTCCTGGAATCCGTACCATTGTGTTTTTGAAAGGCTGTGTGCTCAGATGCCAGTGGTGCTGCAATCCGGAATCCCAGGAATATAAGATCCAGACAATGAAAACTCCAGACGGCGTGAAGACCATGGGACGAGACGTAACTGTCCGCGAGATGATCGAACTGGTAGAGAAGGATCGTCCATATTACTACCGCTCCGGCGGTGGAATGACACTTTCCGGTGGCGAATGTCTTTGCCAGCCGGAATTTGCCCGTGACCTTCTTCGCGCAGCGAAAGAGCGTGGAATTAATACAGCTATCGAGAGTATGGCATGTGTTCCCTGGAAAAATATCGAGATGGTATTGCCTTATCTGGATACTTACCTGATGGATATCAAGCATACCAATCAGGAGAAGCATAAGCAGTTTACAGGCAAGCCCAATGGACTGGCTCTGGAGAACGCCAGAAAGGTAGCTCTTTCTGGCCAGACCAATCTGGTGATTCGTGTACCTGTCGTTCCAACGTTCAATGACAGTGTGGAGGAAATCAAGTCTATTGCTTCCTTTGCATCTACATTGCCAGGTGTGAAGAAGATTCACCTTCTTCCATATCACCGTCTGGGACAGGATAAGTACGACTGGCTTGGAAGAGAATACAAGCTGCCGGAGATACTTCCTCCAGAACCGGAGCATATGGAACTTTTAAAAAAAGCAGTGCATTCCGTCTGTGATCTGGATTGCCAGATAGGTGGATGAAATACTATTTTATGTGAAAATTTTGAAGAAAGACATTGTGTGGAGAAATCTGTACAGTGTCTTTTTTTGCGTGCATTTCTTATTTAATGTGTTGGGCGGGTGAAAAGTTCTTCAGGAGGGACACATTTGAACAACTTTCAACACACTAAAAGAAAGCCTTTTTCATACATGCTCCAGGAAAAGAAATTGGAAAAAGATTTGCTTAAATTATAATTTTTTTGTATGATAGGTGGTATAATAAATACTTGATGAATTTATATCAACTATTAAAAAAAGCGGAGAAAGAAAACTTTATAAAGACAGTTAGATTGATTGCGGTAAAATCTGGCTGGTGCAAAATACTACAGCATAAGGAGAAAAAGAATGAGAGGACTATACTCATCAAAGACAAAAATCAGACACCAGATTTTTACTGAAATTGCCCGGCTTGCCTATGAGGGCGACATTGAGAAAGAGATGGATGATCTTCCGTACAAAATTCTTCCAGGAGAGATTGCAACATATCGTGACAGTATTTTTCTGGAGAGAGCTATCGTAGGAGAGAGATTGCGTGTGGCAATGGGACTGCCTCTTCGAAACATTTCCGAGCATGCGCCAATTTCCAAGGGCGTAGAAGCCAGCTTGATCGAAGAGAAATATTATGAGCCGCCCCTTATCAATATTATTAAATTCGCCTGCAACTCCTGTCCGGAGAAGCGTGTGATTGTCACAGAGGGCTGCCAGGGCTGTCTGGAACATCCTTGTCAGGAGGTCTGTCCCAAGCAGGCTATCCACATGGAAAACGGGCGGTCTGTGATCGATCAGGAGAAATGCATCAAATGTGGAAAGTGTCTGGAATCCTGTCCATATAATGCCATTATCAAGCAGGAGCGTCCGTGTGCCAAGGCCTGTGGAATGAATGCCATCCATTCAGACGAGTATGGCAGAGCAGAGATCGACTATGACAAGTGTGTTTCCTGTGGAATGTGCCTGGTAAGCTGTCCGTTCAGTGCCATTGTAGATAAGGGACAGATTTATCAGACCATTATGGCATTAAAAAGTGATACACCAGTTTATGCCATTGTAGCGCCGGCTGTGGCAGGTCAGTTTGAACCGGAATTGAAGAATACCCAGCTTCGGGGAGCTTTTAAGGCGCTTGGATTTACGGATATTAAGGAAGTGGCTGTGGGTGCAGATCTTTGCACCATTGAGGAGGCTAAGGACTTCATGAAGGAAGTGCCGGAGAAAATTCCGTTTATGGGAACCTCCTGTTGCCCGGCATGGTCTGTTATGGCAAAAAAGACGGTTCCACAGCTTGCCAACTGCATTTCCATGGCGCTTACTCCCATGGTACTGACTGCCAGACTTCTGAAGCAGGAAGAGCCAGACTGCAAGATCGTGTTTGTAGGACCATGTGCAGCCAAGAAGCTGGAGGCAAGCCGTAAGTCGGTTCGAAGCTATGTGGACTTCGTTCTCACCTTTGAAGAGGTGAAAGGCATGTTTGATGCCAAGGATGTTGATTTTGCCAGCCTTCCGGAGGAAGAGCCTCTTACCCAGGCCAGTAGTGACGGTCGTGGCTTTGCTGTTAGCGGCGGTGTGGCAGCCGCAGTTGTGAAAGCTGTAAAGCGTATGGATCCGGATCGCGAGGTGAAGGTAGTCAGTGCTAACGGACTTCAGGAGTGTAAAAAGATGCTGATGGCAGCCAAAGCAGGGAAATACAACGGATATCTGCTGGAAGGCATGGCGTGTCCTGGCGGCTGCATAGCAGGTGCCGGAACGGTGCAGACTGTAAAGAAGGCGGGAGTGGCACTGGAGAAGATGAAGAAGGAAGCGTCTTTTGAAGAATGTATGGATACTTCATTTGGCGGGGAACTGGAGAAACTGGAAGAGCTGTAAAATTATTTAGCCGAGCTGCTTGAAAATAAAGAATACATGAGAAGGAGAAAAGCAAAAATGCGTGCATACGAACGTTTATTAAATTATGTGAAAGTATATACCACAAGCGAGGATGAGCAGGAGAACGTGCCATCCACCAGCCGTCAGTTTGACCTGGGAAACCAGCTGGCAGAGGAACTGAAAAAAATAGGGGTTCAGGACGTGCGCATTGATGACAAGTGCTATGTTTATGGCGTGATCCCGGCTACAGAAGGCTTGGAAGAGAAACCAGCCATCGGCTTTATCGCACATATGGACACAGCACCTGATTTCTCCGGAGAAAACGTAAATCCACAGATCATCCCGGAGTACGACGGCGGTGATGTAAAGTTGGGAGACAGTGAATATGCTCTT
The DNA here is from genome assembly GCF_040908885.1 of Ruminococcus sp. RTP21358st1_G6_RTP21358_211008. Classification (NCBI taxonomy): domain Bacteria; kingdom Bacillati; phylum Bacillota; class Clostridia; order Eubacteriales; family Oscillospiraceae; genus Ruminococcus; species Ruminococcus sp. RTP21358st1_G6_RTP21358_211008. The sequence goes on along the minus strand of NZ_JBDGDM010000004.1, from coordinate 19,799 downwards.
ACCTTGAAAGATTTCCCACATCTGGCATCTTTAAAAGGAAGAACCCTGATCACCACCGACGGAAGCACCCTTCTTGGTGCAGATGACAAGGCTGGTGTGGCTGAGATCATGACTATGGCAGAGCAGGTGATCACAGAGAACATTCCTCATGGAAAAATCTGTATCGGCTTTACCCCGGATGAAGAAGTGGGCCGCGGCGCAGACTTCTTCGATGTAGAAGACTTTGGAGCAGATTTTGCCTATACTGTAGATGGCGGTGCGGAGAATGAGATCGAGTATGAGAACTTCAATGCCGCAGGTGCGAAAGTAAAGATCAAAGGCTTTTCTGTACACCCGGGCAGCAGTAAGAACACCATGATCAATGCAGCCCTGGTTGCCATGGAGTTCAATAACATGCTTCCGGCAGGAGATACCCCAGCGAACACAGAAGAGTATGAGGGATTTTTCCATCTCTGTGAAATGAGCGGAGATGTGTCTTCTGCAAGCCTTGACTACATTATCCGTGACCACGACAGCGCCATGTTCGCCTGCCGCCAGGAGCTGATGAGACATATCGTCAAGCTTCTCAACGAGAAATACGGCGAAGGTACCGTAACCCTCATCATCAAAGAACAGTACCGCAACATGAAAGAGAAGATCGAGCCTTGCATGCACCTGATCGATAACGCCAAGAAAGCCGTCCAGCAGTCCGGGCTGAATCCTAAGACAGTTGCAATCCGCGGCGGCACAGATGGCGCAAGGCTTTCCTTCATGGGACTGCCCTGTCCGAACCTTGGAACCGGCGGCTATGCCTTCCACGGACCATGCGAACACATTACCGTTGAAGGAATGGATTATGCTGTGGAGAATCTGAAGAATATTGTGAAGCTGTACGCCTGCTGATTCGGGTAGGAAAAAAGCATTGGTGAGATATATAATTTTTCAAACATGCTTTAGAAAAAAGCATCTGTCGAATTGTAACCGACAGGTGCTTTCTTCTTCTCAAAATTTAAACAAAATTTTACATGGCTAAGACAACAACATGCTTTTTTCCCCTTATAATTATCCTGAGAAAAAAGCTAAAAAGGATAAAAAGGAGAACTGATCTACTTGAAGTACCAGGAAATTGTAAATAATAAGGAAATTAATGCATATCTGAAAAAGGGAGACGCCAATCTGGGGACAATGGGATTTACAGAAGTAATCTACATAAAATCATACAAAACAGAGCTCCTATATTTATGCAATATGTAAAAGCCCCAAAATAATGATAAAAATTTCAAAAAACAGTTGTTAAAAGATTGTCATTATGGTATCTTAATGAGAGCGGAGAAAACCAATATTTTATGCGGAGACGAAGAGGGAAAAGTCCTTTTGTTGAGAATTGTTTGTCAAGAAACACATAGTGACATGACTTGAACCAGGAAAACAGGAAGAAAATTCTCTGTGTTTCTGGTTTAGGCCATGTCACAAGGCAGAAAATAAAGTTTTTACCCGCTTTTTTTCTAACTGTGATTGTTAAAAAATAAACAAGAAACAAAGGACATCACACAGGGAAAACCAACCAATCCCACGAAAAAGTGACAAAACAGAGGGAGAAGTTGACAAAATCCCACAACCCCCATGAAAGGAGTTTTTTATGAGCAGCAAAATTACCATTATCGGAGCTGGAAGCGTTGGCTCCACTATCGCTTACACACTGGCACACGATGAGATCGCTTCCGAGATTGTTCTGATCGACATCAACAAGGAGAAGGTTGAAGGAGAGGTTATGGACATTGAGCAGGGAACCTGCTTCAGAAGCCCTGTATCTCTGGTGGCCGGAGATTACGCAGATGCCAAAGATTCAGACATCGTGATCATTACTTCCGGAATCGCCCGTAAACCAGGACAGACACGAATTGAGCTTACTCAGACAAACGTAAACATTCTGAAGAGCATCACTCCTCAGATCGTAAAAGAAGCTCCAGACGCAAAGTATATTATCGTAAGCAACCCGGTAGACATTATGACCTATGTATTTACTAAGATTTCCGGTCTTCCGGAGAATCAGATCATGGGATCAGGAACTATTCTTGATACAGCAAGACTTCGCTATGGACTTTCCGAGCACTTCAAAGTAGCCCAGGGAAATATCCACGCTTACGTTTTTGGCGAGCACGGCGACACATCCTTCATTCCATGGACAGGCGCTTACATTTCCGGTCTCAGCACAGATGAGTATTATGAAGAAATGAAAGCTCACGGCAAGGATGTGAAACCTCTGGATAAAGAAGCCATGCTGGAATATGTACAGAAATCCGGCGGAAAAGTTATTGCAAAGAAAGGTGCAACCTTCTATGCAGTATCTGCTACCGTTTGCCAGCTGGTAGGTCTGATCCTGGCAGCTTCCGATTCCCTTGCAACTGTATCCTCCATGCTTCACGGTGAGTATGGAATCGAAGATGTGTGCCTGAGTACCCTTACTCTTGTAGGACCAAATGGAATCCAGGGAAAAGTTCAGATGCGTATGAATAAAGAAGAAGTTGCACTGCTGAAAAAGAGTGCTGATGCCCTGAAAGAAGTAATCGCACAGATCGAACTGTAAGGACCAGGTTTTGTTGTCTGCATTTTACCGGAAAAATCAATTCCCAGTGCAGAGCACAAGACTTTATATTTAACTATACCAGCAAAGACATCCCGGCTTCTATCGTGGAAAGCGGTAAGTCGGGTTCCACTTTGCGAAAGCAACCCAAATAGCTGCTGTTTACATATGTGAATTTAGAAAAGCATATTTTGTGAACAGTAACAAGAAAGGAACAAGAAGCATGAAGTACAGTTATTATCCAGGATGTACCCTGAAGAATAAGGCAAAAGATCTGGATGCCTATGCCAGAGCTTCTGCAAAAGCACTGGGCTTCGAAATGGAAGAGATAGAAGACTGGCAGTGCTGCGGCGGCGTATATCCTCTTGGCAGCGATGAGATTGCCACCAAACTTTCTTCCGTCCGGGCTTTAAATGACGCAAAAGAAAAAGGACAGGATCTGATCACAGTCTGTTCAGCCTGTCATCATGTGCTCAAACGTGTGAACGACGACATGAAAAACGTGGACGACATCCGCACCAGAGCAAATAATTATCTGAAACTGGATACTCCATATGAAGGAGAGACAAATGTCCTTCATTATCTGGAAGTACTCCGTGATGAAGTTGGATTTGATGAGATCAAAAAGAAAGTGGTAAATCCTTTAACTGGCAAAAAAATCGGTGCATATTATGGCTGCCTTCTTTTAAGACCAGGAAAGATCATGGCATTTGATAATCCGGAGAATCCCACCATTATGGAAGACTTCATCCGTGCCCTTGGCGCAGAGCCTGTGGTATACCCATACCGCAATGAGTGCTGCGGCGGCTACATTTCCCTGAAAGAAAAAGAAATGGCACAGAATATGTGTGAAAAGATCATGGACAGTGCAAAGGGCTTTGAAGCAGATATGCTGATCACAGCCTGTCCACTTTGCATGTATAACCTGAAAAAGAACGGAAACGGCGATCTTCCTGTTTACTATTTTACAGAACTTCTTGCAGAAGCTCTCGGAGTAAAAGAGGAGGTGGCGAAGTAATGGCTTATACATATGGAAATACCCAGAATGCAGCAGAGCGAATCAAAGAAATTTCCGGAGTAAATCCCCTGAAATGTATGAAATGCGGCAAATGCTCCGCAACCTGTCCTGCATTTAACGAGATGGATATCAAGCCTCACCAGTTTGTAACTTATGTACAGAACGGCGACATTGAAGCTCTTGCACAGTCAAAATCCTTATGGAAATGCCTCTCCTGCTTTGCATGTGTAGAACGCTGTCCAAGAGATGTTAAACCGGGAAAACTGATCGATGCAGCCAGACAGCTGGTTGTCCGCGAGCGTGGGCAGAACTATCTGACCGCAGACGAAATTCCGGAGCTGCTTGATGAAGACACACCGCAGCAGCTGCTGGTAAGTGCATTCAGAAGATACAGGAGGTGAGAAACAGGTGCAGAGAATAGGTGTATTCGTATGTCATTGTGGTACAAACATTGCAGCCACAGTTGATGTGAAAAAAGTAGTAGAGATGGCAGCAAAAGAGCCAGGTGTTGTTCATGCGGAAGATTATCAGTACATGTGCTCCGAAGCAGGACAGGCCAAGATCATCAACGCCATCCATGAAAAAAATCTGACAGGAATCGTAGTCTGTTCCTGTTCCCCGCGTATGCATGAGGCTACCTTTAGAAAGGCAGCACAGAAAGCGGGATTAAACCCATATATGGTAGAGATTGCCAATATCCGTGAGCATTGCTCCTGGATCCACAAGGATATGGAAGAGGCTACCTTAAAGGCAGTGATCCTTGCAAGAGCCGCAATCGCAAAAGTAAATCTGGATGCTCCTCTTCAGCCAGGCGAGAGCCTTGTAACCAAACGTGCTCTTGTAATCGGCGGAGGTATTGCCGGAATCCAGTCAGCCCTTGACATTGCAGAGGCTGGTTACGAGGTTGATATTGTGGAGAAGCTTCCAAGTATCGGTGGAAGAATGTCCCAGCTGGACAAGACCTTCCCAACTCTGGACTGCTCCGCGTGTATCCTTACACCGAAGATGGTAGAGGCAGCAGCACACGAGAAAATCAACATCTATACATACAGTGAAGTTGAGAAGGTAAGCGGCTTTGTAGGTGACTTCACCGTTGATATCCGCAAGAAAGCAAGAAGCGTGGATATGAGCAAATGTACCGGATGCGGTGTCTGTTCTGAGAAATGTCCGTCCAAGAAAAATCCAAACGAATTTAACCGCGGTCTGAACAACAGAAGTGCTATCTACATTCCGTTCGCTCAGGCTATCCCAAATGTTCCGGTAATCGACCGCGAGCATTGTACCAAGTTTAAAACCGGAAAATGCGGTGTCTGCTCCAAGGTTTGTGCCGCAGGTGCAATTGATTATGAGCAGAAGGATGAGATCGTTACGCAGAAATACGGTGCAATCGTGGTTGCAACCGGTTTTGACGTGATTCCGCTGGATAAATATGATGAGTACGCTTACAGCCAGAGTAAGGACGTTATCACCTCTCTTGAGCTTGAGCGTATCATGAATGCAGCAGGACCTACAAAGGGGCATCTTGAGAGACTTTCCGATGGAAAAGCTCCGAAAAACATTGTATTTGTACAGTGTGTGGGAAGCCGTTGCTCTGATGAAAGAGGAAAGAGCTACTGCTCCAAGATCTGCTGTATGTACACTGCAAAACATGCAATGCTGATCCGTGACAAATACCCGGATACAAATGTAACTGTTTTCTACATTGACGTTCGTACTCCCGGTAAAAACTTCGATGAGTTCTACAGAAGAGCTGTTGAAGACTACGGTGTAAATTATGTAAAAGGCCAGGTTGGAAAGGTAATCCCACAGCCGGATGGAACTCTTATGGTTCAGGCTTCTGACCTGCTTGAAAATAAACAGATCCTTATGGAGGCTGATATGGTGGTTCTTGCAGCTGCCATCGAGCCAAATAAGGATGTAAGAAAAATTGCAACTATGCTTACCGCAAGTATTGATACCAACAATTTCCTCACAGAAGCACATGCAAAGCTTCGTCCGGTAGAGTCCCCTACAGCTGGTATTTTCCTTTCCGGTGTCTGCCAGGGACCAAAGGATATTCCGGAGACAGTTGCACAGGCTGGCGCAGCAGCAGTGAAGGCAATCGGCCTTCTTGCAAAAGACAAGCTGACCACCAACCCATGTACCGCACATTCTGACGAGCTTCTTTGCAACGGATGCTCCCAGTGTGCAAATGTGTGTCCGTATGGTGCGATTTCCTATGAGGAAAAACAGGTAAATGACCACGGAATCCGTGAGACAAGAAGAATTGCTGTTGTAAACAATGCTCTTTGCCAGGGCTGTGGTGCATGTACCGTAACCTGCCCGTCCGGAGCAATGGATCTCCAGGGATTCTCCAACAGACAGATTTTAGCGGAGGTAGATGCAATATGTCGATAGAAGCAAAAGAAGAATTCAGACCGAAGATCGTGGCATTCTGCTGTAACTGGTGCAGCTACGCAGGTGCAGACCTTGCAGGAAGCAGCCGTCTTTCTTATCCGGCTGATGTAAAGATCATCCGCGTACCATGCTCCTGCCGTGTAAATCCAATGTTCATCCTCCGTGCCTTTGAAAAAGGTGCTGACGGCGTGATCATGTGCGGCTGCCATCCGGGAGACTGCCACTACACAACCGGAAACTATTATGCGAGAAGACGTATGACACTTCTTTTCTCCATGCTGGACTTCATTGGTGTGGAAAATGGCCGTACCCGTGTTGAGTGGGTATCTGCCGCAGAAGGTGTAAAATTCTCCCAGACCATGAATGAATTTGTGGAAAAAATCCATTCTCTGGGTAAAAACGTCAGATTGGAGGATTTAAGATGCAGGAACTGATCGCTCGTGCAAAAGAACTGCTGGCTGATGGAACCGTAACACGTGTTCTTGGCTGGAAAGCCGGAGACCTGCCTTACAATCCGGAAGCAGCATATTTCGAAACAGCAGAAAGCCTGGACGAATTTGTCTATAATGGTTTCTGCGGACAAAACTTAAGTAAAATGATGATCGAGGCTTCCAAATTAGAGGGAAAAACTCTTGTCTGTCTGAAGCCTTGTGATACCTACAGCTTCAACCAGCTGATCAAGGAACACCGTGTAGACCGTGAAAAAGCCTACATTATCGGTGTTGGCTGTAAAGGCAAGCTGGATGTGGAGAAGCTTCGTAAAATGGGCATCAAGGGAATCCAGAGCATTTCCGGCGCTGAGCTTACCGATGATTGTGAAATACTTAACGTTTCCACAATCTACGGTGACAAAACAGTTGCTTACAAGGATGCAATGCTGGAGCGCTGCCATGTATGCAAAGGAAAAGAGCATATGATCTATGATGAGATCATCGGCGAATCCAAGGATACAAAGGATGCAGACCGTTTCGCAGAAGTGGAGAAAATTGAGAAAATGAGCCCGGAAGAGCGTTTCGCATTTTTCCAGAAGGAGCTCAGTAAATGTATCCGCTGTAATGCATGCCGTAATGCATGTCCAGCCTGCAGCTGTCGTAAATGTGTATTCGACAGCACCAAGTTTGACAGTGCGCAGAAGGCAAATGTGGATTCCTTTGAAGAAAAAATGTTCCACATTATCCGTGCATTCCACGTTGCAGGAAGATGTACAGACTGCGGTGAGTGCAGCCGTGTCTGCCCACAGGGGATTCCGCTTCATCTGTTTAACCGTAAGTTCATCAAGGATATTGATACCTTCTACGGCGAATATCAGGCAGGAGCAGATGCTGAGTCAAAAGGCCCGCTGACCAGCTTTACATTTGATGATGTAGAGCCAGGTGTAGTGGCAGAAAGGGGATAATGTATGTATAAGATTGAAAAAGAAAATCTGGAAGCATTATTCCGGAAAATCGCAGAAAGCCAGGATCTGATCCTTCCGGTCAAAAAGGCAGGACAGACCAACTTCGGCCTTTGGAATGAAGGAGAAGAGGCAGACCTTGAGACATTGAAAACCGTAAAATCCGGCAAAGATGCCTTTTTCCCACAGAGCGAAACACTTTACACCTGTGTTCGTGCTGGAAAGAAGCTGACCGTAGAGCCGGAAGAGCTGAGAAGCCGTCCGTTCGTTGTATTTGGCATGAAGGCCTGCGATGTAAAAGGGGTTGCAGTTCTGGATAAGGTTTTTCTTGCTGATCCTGTTGATACTTTCTATGCAGCAAGAAGAGACCATGGAACTATCGTTGCCCTGGCTTGTCATGAGCCGGAGGAATCCTGTTTCTGTAAGGTTTTTGGAACAGATGCAGCAGATCCGGAAGCAGACGCCGATGGAAAAGGAATTGCCGATGTAGCAGCCTGGATGGTGGAGGGAAGCCTTTACTGGAAAGCCCTTACGGAAAAAGGAGAGGCTCTTACAGAAGCTGTAAAAGAACTTCTTACCCCGGCTGACGGCGATCAGGCAAAAGTGGATGCTGAAAAAGAAGCAATCCATAACATTGTAGAAAAGCTTCCATATACACATCTTTCTCTGGAAGGATGGGATGGAAATGCTACAGATGCGAAGTTTAATTCTCCTGTCTGGGAGACTTTATATAAACCATGCCTGGCATGCGGAACCTGTACCTTTGTATGTCCGACCTGCCAGTGCTATGACATCAAGGATTACGACACAGGACACGGTGTAAAGCGTTACCGCTGCTGGGATTCCTGTATGTATTCCGATTTCACAATGATGGCTCACGGAAACAACCGTACCAGCCAGTTGCAGAGATTCCGTCAGAGATTTATGCACAAGCTTGTATATTTCCCTGCTAATAACAACGGTATGTACTCCTGTGTAGGCTGTGGCCGCTGCGTGGAAAAATGTCCGTCATCTTTAAATATCGTGAAGGTGATTAAGGCTTTTGAAAAGCATGGAGGTGAAAAGTAATGAGCGAGTGTACTTGTCATAAAAATTATACTCTGGATACTCTGATTCCACAGGTTGGTGTGATCACAAATATTCATGAGGAGACTCCGGATGTAAAAACATTCTGTGTAACAGCACCGGATGGAGGAAAGCTTTTTGAGCATATGCCAGGCCAGTGCGCTATGGTCTGCGCCCCAGGTGTAAGCGAAGGTATGTTTTCCATTACTTCCTCTCCTACAAATAAAGAGTATCAGGAATTCAGTATTAAGAAATGTGGTGAGCTGACCTCTTATCTTCACAGCCTTCAGGTGGGAGATGAGATCACAGTACGTGGACCATATGGTAACCATTTTCCGGTAGAGGATAAGCTGAAAGGCAAAAATCTTCTGTTTATTGCCGGTGGTATCGGTCTTGCACCACTTCGTTCCGTAATCAACTACGTTCTTGACAATCGCGATGACTATGGCACTGTAGATATTCTCTACGGTTCCCGTTCCGCAGATGATCTTGTAAAATTAAAAGAGATCCAGGAAGTGTGGATGAATGCAAAAGACGTAAACGTCTACCTGACCATCGACCGTGAGCAGGAAGGCTGGGACGGACATGTAGGTTTCGTACCGACTTATTTAAAAGAAATCGGCTTTGATACCAACAAAGTCGCATTAGTCTGTGGACCGCCGATCATGATCAAATTCGTACTTCAGGGCCTTGAGGAGCTTGGATTTACAAGAACTCAGGTTTATACAACACTGGAGCTTCGTATGAAGTGCGGTATTGGTAAATGCGGACGTTGTAATATCGGATCTAAGTACGTATGTAAAGATGGTCCGGTTTTTAGAATGGACGAGATCGATCAATTACCTGACGAGTACTAAACTTTTTAATCTTAAGAAACTTTCGAATAAATGAATCAGTTATTGCCAGTACACAGACTTGGGGAATGGGTATCTCGCTAAGATGCCCATTTCAGGAGCGGTTTTAGCGGCGCTGAAATCCAGCGCTTACGAAGACTTAGGAGTGAAGGCTCTCCTGAACTCCTTAGTCGCAGTTAGCGATTAGTTCAGCAGAGCGTTGCGACGGGCACGTGCGGGATACCCATTTCACAAGTCGTACGGGTTGAATAAGTAGAAGAAAGGACCCCACAACATGGAAAATATGGTAAACGTATATTTCTTCGGTAAAAAATACACCGTACCAGCTGACCTGACCATTATGACGGCCATGGAATACGCCGGATACACTTTAAAACGCGGCTGCGGCTGCCGTCACGGCTTCTGCGGCGCCTGCGCCACAATCTACAGAATCAAAGGCGACAATGAACTGAAAACCTGTCTTGCCTGTCAGACACAGGTACAGGAAGGCATGTATGTAGCAAGCATCCCGTTCTTCCCTACAGACAAGAGACTCTACAATATCGAAGACCTTCAGCCAAACCAGCAGGTCATGATGGAGCTCTACCCGGAAATTTACAGCTGCATCGGCTGTAACGCGTGTACAAAAGCATGTACCCAGGGCTTAAATGTAATGCAGTACATCGCATATGCGCAGAGAGGTGAGCTTGAGAAATGCGCAGAAGAATCCTTTGACTGCGTAAGCTGCGGATGCTGTTCCGTAAGATGTCCGGCAGGTATCTCTCACCCGATGGTAGGTCTTCTTGCAAGACGTCTCACAGGAAAATACATTGCACCTAAGAGTGAACATCTTGAAAAACGTGTAGAAGAGATTCATGAAGGCAAATATGATGACCTGATCGAGCAGATTATGCAGAAACCGATCACAGACATGGAAGAACTTTACAACAACAGAGAAATCGAGAAATAAGGAGGGCATAAAACATGTACGCACCATATCCAGAAAATATGATGGAATCCATCAAAAAGGTAGAGGCTACAAGAGCACAGCGTATGACAACAGAGCCAAGACGTCTGAGCGCTGATGAGAAAGATGCTCTTCTTAAGAAATTCCATCCAGATTATAACCCGGATGCATTTGCAGAAATCAAAGTAGGACCAAACAAAGGACAGAAGGCACCACTGGAACTGGCAGAAATGCTTCACTCCGAAAGCCGTCTTCTGAATGAAAAAATTGACCTTAACAAAATTGATTATGATGTAGATGTACTTGTAATCGGCGGCGGCGGCGCAGGCTCCTCCTGTGCCATCGAAGCACACAATGCAGGTGCCAACGTTATGATCGTGACCAAACTTCGTATCGGTGATGCCAACACCATGATGGCAGAAGGTGGAATCCAGGCAGCTGACAAAGAAAATGATTCCCCTGTACAGCATTATCTGGACTGCTTCGGCGGCGGACATTTTGCTGCAAAGCCAGAGCTGGTAAAGAGACTTGTAATGGAAGCTCCGGATGCAATTAAATGGCTGAATGATCTTGGCGTTGAGTTCGACAAAGAAGACGATGGAACCATGATCACCACGCACGGTGGTGGAACCTCCAGAAAGAGAATGCATGCTGCAAAGGATTATTCCGGATCTGAAATTATGCGTACTATCCGTGACGAGGTTCTGAACCTTGGCATTCCGGTAGTAGAATTTACTTCCGCTGTAGAACTTCTGAAAGATGAAAAAGGACAGACTGCAGGTGCTGTTCTTCTTAACATGGAAACCGGCGATTACTCCGTTGCAAGAGCAAAAACAGTTGTCATTGCAACCGGCGGAGCAGGAAGAATGCACTATCAGGGATTCCCTACCTCTAACCACTACGGCGCAACCGCAGATGGTCTTGTACTTGGTTACAGAGCAGGTGCTTCCCTTCTTTATCAGGATTCCATCCAGTACCATCCAACTGGTGCCATTTATCCGTCCCAGATCCTTGGCGCACTGGTAACAGAGAAAGTTCGTTCCGTTGGCGCGCAGCTTGTAAATGCAAACGGAGAAGCCTATATTCACCCTCTGGAAACCCGTGACGTCAATGCTTCCGGTGTTATCCGTGAGTGTGAGGAAGGCCGTGGCGTAGAGGTTCCTGGCGGACTGAAAGGTGTATGGCTGGATACTCCGATGATTGAGATCCTTGGAGGAGAGGGAACTATTGAGAAGAGAATCCCGGCAATGTTCCGTATGTACATGAACTATGGCATTGATATGAGAAAAGTGCCGATCGTAATCTACCCTACTCTGCACTACCAGAATGGTGGTCTGGAAATTGATGGAGATGGATTTACAAAAGAAATCCCGAACCTTCTGGTTGCAGGAGAAGCTGCAGGCGGAATCCATGGAAGAAACAGACTGATGGGCAACTCTCTTCTGGATGTAATCGTATTCGGAAGAAATGCCGGTAAAAAGGCAGCTGCAAAATGCAAAGAGGTAGAGCTTGGGGAAATGAACCTGGATCATATTTACGCATATGAGAAAGAGTTAAAAGCAGCAGGGGCAGAGACCGATAAAGTATCTCCATTACTGCTTCCAAACTACGCCCGTCACGAGCAGAGATAAAAATGAAATAAATATTATGAAAGAAGGGAGCTTACCAAAATGCGTGAAGTAGAAGTAAGCAGACTTACAGATGTCATCGAAAAACTCTGTATCGAAGCAAACGAACATCTTCCGGAAGACGTAAAATGCGCTATCAAAACATGCCGCGCATGCGAAGACGGAGAGATTGCCAAGGGTATTCTTGACAATATTATTGAGAATTTTGATATTGCAGATAACGAAAATGTACCGATCTGTCAGGATACAGGAATGGCATGTGTGTTCCTGGAAATCGGACAGGATGTGCACTTTGTTGGCGGAGATCTTACTGATGCAATCAATGAAGGTGTACGCCGCGGATATACAAACGGATATCTTCGCAAATCTGTTGTAAAAGATCCTGTACGCCGTGGAAACACAGGCGACAATACACCGGCTATGATTTATACAGAAATCGTTCCTGGCGATAAAGTGAAGATCACAGTGGGCCCGAAAGGCTTCGGAAGTGAGAATATGAGTATGATCCGTATGTTCAAGCCATCTGCAGGACTTCAGGGAATCAAAGATTTCATTCTGGAAGTCGTTGAGACAGCAGGCCCGAATCCATGCCCTCCGATGGTTGTAGGGGTTGGAATCGGTGGAACCTTTGACAAATGTGCTCTTCTTGCAAAGAAGGCACTGATGCGTCCTCTGGATTCCCACAATCCGGATCCATTCTATGCAGAGCTGGAAGATGAAATGCTGGAGAAAGTAAACAAGCTTGGAATCGGACCACAGGGCTTTGGCGGAAAGACCACAGCCATCGGTCTGAATATTGAGACAATGCCTACTCACATTGCGGGAATGCCATGTGCAGTCAACATCAACTGCCATGTTACCCGACACAAAACGGAGGTGATCTGATCATGGAAAGAAAACATATTACACTGCCTCTGACGGAAGAACTGGCAAAAACCCTTCACGCAGGAGATCAGGTTCTCCTTACCGGAACCATCTACACATCCCGTGACGCAGGTCACAAACGTATGTGTGAGGCTCTTGCAAAAGGCGAAAAGATTCCTTTTGATCCAACAGATGCAACTATTTATTATGTAGGACCAACTCCTGCAAAACCAGGTCAGGTCATCGGATCTGCCGGACCAACTACCAGCGGCCGTATGGATGCCTACGCACCAACCATGATGTCTGTAGGAGCCCGCGGAATGATCGGCAAAGGAGCGCGTCTGCCTGAAGTAGTAGAAGCCATGAAAAAATATCACGGTGTTTACTTCGGAGCCATCGGCGGTGCCGGCGCCCTTCTTGCCAAATGTATCAAAAAAGCGGAGCTTATCGCATACGAGGATCTGGGCGCAGAAGCTCTCCGTAAGCTTTACGTAGAAGATATGCCCCTTGTAGTCATTATTGACAGCGAAGGCAACAATCTTTATGAAGAGGGAAGAAAAGAGTATCTGGAAGCGCATAAAGAAATCTGATCTTAGACATATAAGATATATATACTCTACATATCAAAATAGATGTTTACAGAAAGCATTATTTATTCTATAATCTGAAAATATGTATGTATACGAAAGATAAAAGACGAAAGAAGGAGCTTATTATGGACCATCATAAAAGGGTACAGACCTCAGAAGCATTCATAAACAGTGCATTCCTTGCAGTGTCAGGAGGATTTCAGGATGCCTATACCTATTTTACCCGCGATGGCGTTTTCTCCAACGCCCAGACCGGAAACGTGGTACTGATGAGTGAGCGGTTTATGAATGGCGAAGTGAAAGCAGGATTGCATTATCTCATTCCCCTGACCGCGTTCTTCCTTGGAGTTCTGTTAGCGGAACGCATTCAGGAAAAATTCCGCTATGCCAGACGCCTTCACTGGCGCCAGGGAATCCTTCTGGTAGAGATCATCCTGCTGTTTCTGGTTGGCTTCATCCCAGGGAATCTGAACGTGCTTGCCACCACCCTGGTATCCTTTTCCTGCGCCCTTCAGGTGCAGACCTTCCGAAAGGTTGAAGGAAATGCCTACGCAAGCACCATGTGTATCGGAAATCTGAGAAGCGGCACTGCAGCCCTTTCCGCTTACATGCGTGAAAGAAAGCCCCGCCTGCTTCATCAGGCCTTATGCTATTTCGCCATTATTTTTCTGTTTGCTATTGGCGCAGGAATTGGCGGCAGACTTTCAATGGCTTACGGCGAAAGAGCCATCTGGATATCCAGCATCCTGCTTCTCATCAGCTTCCTTTTAATGTTTATTGAGGAAATCGAAGAGGCAGAACACCGCTGGCAGTGAGAAACTAATAAAGCTTCAGTATCTAAACAATTACAAATTATAAAAAACATCCAGTCTCCATACAACGATGGCAGGCTGGATGTTTTTTGCGCAATATAAGCTTTCCAAAATTGTGAGGCACATCTTGCAAAAAGCCTTCCTCAAACATGCTTTACAGTTTAAGATAAAATCCCTGTAGATTGTAAAAACAGAATAAACATCATAACCGGTGCAACAAAGCGGATCATGACGCGGTACAATTTTTTCCTACGGAACTTATCCCCGCTTCTTTCCATTTCGTCAATCACATAATCTGGCGTTACGATCCAGCCGATGAGAATCGTGGAAAGTAGTGCTATAAATGGCATCATAACACTGTTACTGATGTAATCCATAATATCAAGAAGCTGTCCCACAGAACCATTTGGAAGCTTCACTTCCACATAGAAAATACTGTATCCCAAAGCGATAACTGCGGAAGCTGCAAGGTAGATCACAGATAAAACAAGAACTGTTTTTTTACGGCTGGTATGAAAAATTTCCATGCAGTTTGCAGTAATAGATTCCAGTACAGAAATACAGGAAGACAAGGTTGCAAAAATAGCAGTTACGAAAAAAAGGATTCCTACGAAGGTACCAGCTTTTCCCATTGCAGAAAATACCTTTGGCAGGGAAATAAACATCAGGCTTGGTCCGGCACCCATTCCCTCAGTGCCGGAAAACACATATACAGCCGGGATGATCATGGCACCTGCAAGAAAGGCAACACCTGTGTCAAAAATTTCAATCTGATTGATCGCTTTGTTCAGGTTCACTTCAGGTTTTACATAGGAGCCGTAGGTGATCATAATTCCCATGGATACACTAAGTGAAAAGAACAGCTGGCTCATGGCATCCAGCAGAATTTGCAGGAAACGCTGCACAGTCAGTCCTTCAAGGTCAGGCGTCAGGTAGTAAAGAAATCCCTGTAAGCCGGTGCGAAGCTGACCGGAAGCATCCGTATGTGAAATCGTAAGAGAATACACTGCAATCACTACGACCAGAACCAGCAGGACCGGCATCATCCATTTGGATACTTTTTCAATCCCCTTTTCCACGCCATTGTATACAATGAAAGCAGTAACACCCATGAAAAGCAGTGCGAAGATCACCGGTGAAGTGGAAGAGGTGATAAAAGCTGTAAAATAGTCATCTGCGGCGGCTGCCTGTGACTGACCGGTTATGTATACCACCGCATATTTGGTGATCCATCCGCCAATTACCGCGTAATAGGTCATAATAAGCACTGGTACAAGGAATGTAAGGATTCCCAGGAACTTCCATCTGGGATGCATCTGGGTATAGGCTCCGATGGCACTCTTCTGTGTACGCCGTCCAATCGCAATATCCGAGGTGAGAAGGGTAAATCCGAAGGTAAGTACCAGAATCAGATAGATAATTAAAAATAAGCCGCCTCCGTCTTTTGCGGCAAGGTATGGGAATCTCCACAAATTTCCCACTCCTACAGCACTTCCGGCAGCAGCCAGGACAAAACCAAGCTGTCCTGAAAAATGGTTTGATTTCTTTTCCATTACATTTGTTTCCCCCTTAATGTTGTAAGAATAGGATAACATATGACAAGATAATAGTAAAACAAATACTTAAATTTTAAGCAAGCAGAAAGGAGTATAAGTTATTGTCCACTCCGTTCACAGTAACACGCTCCGTGATGGGATTGAACATGGCGATGCAGATAAGACCATCGAGAGCTTCACGAAAATTCATTCGTTAAGCGATAGCCCCCTTCAATTAAGTTGATAAAATTTAACAAAGTATATCGAGAATATTTCTCTGTATTTACTACAGTGAAAATGGGACTTACAAATGGAAAAATGAATTAAAGTACAGAATATAGGACTTATATATAGGGAAATCCATTTTTTACCAGATAAATTGTACTTTATTAAAAGCATGGACCAAACTGATTGACGGCGAAAAAACAATCCCGTATACTACAATCGTTAAACCAATAACAATTCTTCAATATACGCGGAGAACTATAAAATAAAGAAAGAGGTACAAGAATGAAAGATTTTGCACAGTGGGAAGGCTTCGAAGGAAGTCGTTGGAAAGAACAAATTAACGTTCGTGATTTTATCCGTCACAATTATACCCCTTATGACGGAGACGATTCTTTCCTGGAAGGACCGACCGAGGCTACCGACAAACTGTGGGGAAAGCTGCAGGAGCTGCAGAAAGCTGAGCGTGCCAACAATGGTGTGCTTGACATGGAGACAAAGGTTGTCACAGGCCTGACCGCATACGGACCAGGATATATTGCTGAAGACCTGAAGGATCTTGAGAAGGTTGTAGGACTTCAGACAGACAAGCCTCTGAAACGTGCATTTATGCCATACGGCGGAATCAAAATGGCTGAGCAGGCATGCGAAATGTACGGCTACAAGGTAGATCCTCAGATCCACGATATGTTTACAAAATATGAGTTCAAAACACATAACCAGGGCGTTTTTGACATTTATACACCAGAAATGAAAAGAGCACGTCACAGCCACATCCTTACCGGACTTCCGGATACTTATGGACGTGGACGTATCGTTGGCGATTACAGACGTGTGGCTCTGTACGGTATTGACGCTCTGATCGCAGGCAAGGAGAAAGACTTTGCAGACAGCGACCGCCAGGGTATGAGACGTTATGATTTCCAGCTTCGTGAGGAAATCGCAGATCAGATCCGCGCTCTTAAGGGAATGAAAGAGATGGCAAAGATCTATGGTTATGATATTTCAGAGCCGGCAAAGAATGCTCATGAGGCATTCCAGTGGCTGTACTTTGGATATCTTGCAGCAATCAAGACTCAGAACGGTGCTGCAATGAGTGTTGGACGTATTTCCACATTCCTTGATATCTATATTGAAAGAGACCTTAAAAATGGCGTGATCACTGAGAAAGAGGCACAGGAGCTTGTTGACCACATGGTAATGAAATTCCGTATGGTTAAATTTGCGAGAATTGAGTCCTACAACCAGCTGTTCTCCGGTGACCCGGTATGGGCAACTCTTGAGGTTGCAGGTATTGGTGTTGACGGACGCCACATGGTTACCAAGAATGACTATCGTTTCCTTCATACTCTTGAGGATATGGGACCGGCTCCGGAGCCAAACCTTACTGTTCTTTATTCTTCCAGACTGCCGGAGAACTTCAAGAAATATGCTGCTAATATTTCTGTTACAACAAGTTCTATCCAGTATGAGAACGATGATGTTATGCGTCCGGTATGGGGCGATGATTATTCCATCTGCTGCTGTGTATCTGCTACTGAGACTGGTAAGGAAATGCAGTTCTTTGGAGCTCGTGCAAACCTTGCAAAATGCCTCCTTTACGCGATCAACGGTGGTGTAGATGAGAAGTTAAAAACTCAGGTAGGACCGGAGTACAAGCCGATCACTTCCGAGTATCTTGATTATGATGAGGTTATGCAGAAATATGACCAGATGATGGACTGGCTGGCTCATCTGTATGTAGGAACCCTGAACATGATCCACTATATGCATGATAAATATTACTATGAGGCAGCTGAGATGGCGCTTATCGATACCAAGGTTGAGCGTTCTTTTGCAACAGGTATTGCTGGATTTTCACATGTAGTAGATTCTCTGTCTGCTATTAAGTATGCGAAGGTAAAAGCTATCCGTGATGAGGATGGAATTACCACTGATTTCCAGGTTGAGGGTGATTTCCCACGCTACGGTAATGATGATGACAGAGCAGATGAGATTGCAAGAAATCTGCTTTCCACCTTCATGGATAAACTGAAACACATCCATACTTACCGTGATTCCAAGCCAACCACTTCTATTCTTACCATTACTTCTAACGTTGTTTATGGTAAAGCTACCGGAGCTCTTCCGGATGGAAGAAAGGCTGGAGAGCCTCTGGCACCTGGAGCAAATCCATCTTACGGCGCAGAGCAGAACGGACTTCTTGCTTCACTGAACTCTGTTGCAAAGCTTGACTATGAGGATGCACTGGATGGAATTTCCAATACACAGACCATTAATCCGGAAGCTCTTGGACATAGTGATGAAGAGCGTACAGATAATCTGGTACATGTACTGGATGGATATTTCAACCAGGGTGCACATCACCTGAACGTAAATGTATTTGGCAAAGAGAAACTGATCGATGCTATGGAGCATCCGGAAAAAGAGGAGTATGCAAACTTCACTATCCGTGTTTCCGGTTATGCAGTTAAGTTTATCGATCTGACAAGAGAGCAGCAGCTGGATGTTATTGCCAGAACCTGCCACGACAGAATGTAAGTCTGATATTGTAAAATAGTATCGGCGAAACAAAAGGGCATGCAATATAATATATGTCAAAGGTTGCATGTCCTTTTTATGAATATGAATGTAAAGGAATTAGAAATGTTAAAAGGCTATGTTCATTCTCTGGAGAGCTTCGGGTCTGTGGACGGACCTGGAGTGAGATATGTGATTTTTCTTTCTGGCTGTGCTATGCGTTGCCAGTTCTGCCATAATCCGGATACCTGGAATATGACAGATGGAAAAGAGTACACTACGGATCAGCTTTTGAAGACGGCACTTCGGTTTAAGTCTTACTGGGGAGATAAGGGTGGTATCACGGTGAGCGGCGGGGAACCACTTTTGCAGATGGATTTTCTCACAGAGCTTTTCCGTAAGGCAAAGGAAGCGGGAGTCCATACTACTTTGGATACCAGCGGAAATCCTTATACAACTAAGGAGCCGTGGCATTCTAAGTGGCTGGAGCTGATGAAGTATACAGATCTTCTGCTTCTGGATATCAAGCAGATCAATGAGCAGGAGCATGTGAAGCTTACCGGGCAGACCAATACGAATATTCTTGCCATGGCCCGTGAGCTTTCGGATATGGGTAAGCCTGTTTGGATCCGGCATGTGTTAGTACCGGGGGGCAGTGACAAGGATGAGTATCTGCACCAGCTGGCGGATTTTATCCATACACTGAAAAACGTTGAGCGCGTGGAAGTTCTTCCGTATCATACTCTTGGCATTTTTAAATGGGAAAAGCTGGGGATTCCTTATCCGCTGGAGGGCGTGAAACCTCCTACGCAGGAGAGGATTGATAATGCCAGACGGATTCTTGGGGCGATTTAAGAGCGTGGGAGAAAGTAAATAAAACTCCTTAAGGGGAGGCCGTTGCGGACTGGAAATGAGTTCGCAATGGCCTCTTTTAAGTTGCTATTTAGTGGATTAAAAGTTCTTCAATGCGGACGCATTTGGACAATGTGTATTACTCACTCGCCGGCGCAACGCTCCGATGAACTAATCGCTAACTGCGACTAATGCGTTCGGGAGAGCCCTCACGCATAAGTCTCCGTAAGCGCTGGATTTCATCTGCGCTAAGAACGCGCCTGAAATGGCTCGCTGGAGTAATACACATTGCCCAAATGCTGTGTACTGGCTGGGACTTGCTGGTTGGTAAGAACTTTTAACGAAGGGAGAGGGGAGTGATTGGTTTCCCGATACTTTCTTGACAACGATAGATTAGAAAAAGAACAATAAAGTTGCGGGATACCAACTACGTCACCCCATCCCCGTTGTTGTCGTTATAGTTTCTTTCTTCCCTTTCCAGTAACCAGCGATTTTGCAATGTATATTCGCAAGCCGCGCATTTCAGGAGCGGTTTTA
>NZ_JBDGDM010000049.1:0-34012 GCF_040908885.1 Ruminococcus sp. RTP21358st1_G6_RTP21358_211008 | reverse complement strand
CGGCGAGTGAGTAATACACATTGTCCAAATGCGTCCCTCCTGAAAACTTTTCACCCTCCCAACACACTAAATAGCAAATTTGTAAACAATAATTACTGCACACCTTATTGTACATGATTTTCAAGGACTTGAAAAGGAAAAAGTGGGGAGAAATTCATAAAATGTTCATAAATATTTGTTATGATACAAAAGATTGTAATGTCTGGGAAAACGGACGTGTCTTTTTTAGAAAGGGAAGGAAATTATGCGTTTTTTAAATGAGTTGCATGAAGGCGACCGGATCAGTGGCATTTATCTGTGTAAGCAGAAGCAGCCGGCTGTGACCAAGAACGGAAAGCCTTATGAGAATATTATACTCCAGGATAAGACTGGAATAATGGATGGCAAGATCTGGGATCCGAATTCTCTGGGAATTGATGATTTTGACGCACTGGATTATATTGAAGTTATGGGAGATGTGACCAGCTTTGCAGGAGCTATGCAGCTGAATATCAAGCGTGTGCGCAAAGCAGGCGAGGGTGAGTACAACCCGGCAGATTATCTTCCGGTAAGTGAGAACAGTACGGATGATATGTATACCCAGCTGGTTGCCATGATCGGCACTGTGAAGAATACCTATCTGAATACACTTTTGAAGAAACTGTTTATAGAGGATAAAGAATTTTTGAAATCTTTCGAGGAGCATTCCGCAGCCAAAACCGTACATCATGGCTTTATAGGCGGGCTGATGGAGCATACTTTAAGTGTTGCCAGGCTTTGTGATTATATGGCATCTGCTTATCCGGTGATCAAGCGAGATATGCTGATCACAGCAGCACTTCTTCATGATGTAGGAAAGACAAGAGAACTTTCTTCTTTTCCACTGAATGATTATACAGATGAGGGACAGCTTCTGGGCCATATTATAATCGGAGCACAGATGATTCATGATCTGATTAAGGAGATACCGGACTTTCCATTGGATCTGGAGAACCAGCTGGTACATTGTATTCTGGCACATCATGGCGAACTTGAGTACGGTTCCCCTAAGAAACCTGCTATGGTAGAGGCAGTTGCTTTGAATCTTGCAGATAATACAGATGCCCGCATGGAGACTCTTACCGAGATTTTTGCAGCAGATAAGAGCAAGAAAGAATGGCTTGGATTTAACAGAATATTTGAATCTAACTTAAGAAAGACAGGAGAATGGTAATCTTTATGGAGTATCGTAAGAATGATATTGTTACGTTAAAGATTGAAGATTGCGGAATTGACGGTGAAGGTATCGGAAAGGCTGATGGCTTCACCGTTTTTGTCAAAGATGCAGTAATCGGAGACACAGTCCGCGCAAAGATCATGAAAGCGAAGAAAAATTACGGTTACGGAAGATTGGAGGAGATTATCACTCCATCTCCTGATCGTGTGGAGCCGAAGTGTCAGTTCGCAAGACAATGCGGAGGCTGCCAGCTGCAGGCCCTTTCTTATGAGAAGCAGCTGGAATTTAAGTCTTCCAAAGTCAGGGGACATTTGGAGCGGATTGGCGGCTTTACAGATATTCCTATGGAGAAAATCCTGGGAATGGACCAGCCTTTCCACTATAGAAATAAAGCACAGTTTCCAGTTGGAAAGTCAAAAGACGGCAGAATTATTACCGGATTTTATGCCGGCCGTACACACAGTATTATTGAGAACCGGGACTGTGCTCTTGGGGTAACACGGAATAAGGAGGTTTTGGACCGTGTGATCGCTCATATGGAGAAGTTCCACATCCAGCCGTATGATGAGAATACTGGCAAGGGTTTAGTGCGTCATGTGCTGATCCGATATGGCTTTTTTACAGACGAGATGATGGTCTGTCTGATCATTAACGGGGAGAAGCTTCCTGGCGAAGAGGCTCTGGTGAAATCCCTTCGTCAGATTCCGGAGGCTGTCAGTGTGATGGTAAATGTGAATAAGAAGCGAAATAATGTGATCCTTGGGGAAAAGGTGCGGCTGCTCTGGGGACAGCCATACATTACAGACAAGATCGGAGAGATTTCCTATCAGATTTCGCCGCTGTCCTTTTTTCAGGTAAATCCTTATCAGACAGGGCGTCTTTATGGAAAAGCACTGGAATATGCACAACTTTCCGGAAATGAGACTGTGTGGGATCTTTACTGCGGAATTGGAACAATTTCTCTGTTTCTTGCACAGAAGGCAAAGATGGTAAGGGGCGTGGAGATCATTCCTGCTGCCATTGAGAATGCTAAAGAGAATGCACGCCTGAACGGATTTGATAATACGGAATTTTTTGTGGGAAAAGCAGAGGAAGTGCTTCCAGAGCAGTTTGCCCGCACTGGTGAGCGTGCTGACGTGATTGTAGTAGACCCGCCGAGAAAAGGCTGCGACGAGACCTTGCTTTCTACCATTATCAAAATGCAGCCCGACCGGGTAGTTTACGTAAGCTGCGACAGCGCAACTCTGGCACGGGATTTGAAGTATCTTTGTGAAAGAGGCTACGAATTGAAGAAAGTCTGCCCGGTTGATATGTTCCCGAATACGGTGTCGGTGGAGTGCGTGGTTGCACTACATCGGGTCGATATGTAAGAATCCTTGATTTGCGCGAAGGCAACGAGGAGAGTTCCGAAGAAATAACTGGCTGTAAAGCCAGTGTTTATGCGGAATTCGACGACTGCCCGCGAGTCGGGAAGTTTGTAAAACTTCTCGACTTCCGGCACTTTGAGCGACATATGATGTTCTCACAGAGTGATAGAAAAACCTACAAAAAAGCAATTTCAGACGGTGTGAATGTCTCAGTCGTATTGGATGTGGGGTGTGGAAACACATAAAAGTACAATTAATATTTTGAAGTTATTCAATAGAATACGAAGCGTGAAAGACCGTTCATTTTCAAGTAATTGGAGATGAGCGGTCTTTTTCTGTTTGCAGATAACATTGACGTAACTGAGTAGAAGTTATTCTACCGGAAGAACGGAGGTTGTAATGGAAGAGATAAAGAGTATCAGAATAAGCGAGTTAAAGGACTTTAAGAACCATCCTTTTCATGTGCAGCAGGACATAGAGCTGTGTGCCCTTATGAAAAGTATTGAAGATGAGGGTGTGATTGTACCTTTGCTTGTAAGACCGAATCCTGACGGAGAAGGTTATGAAGTGATTGCAGGACACAGACGAAAGGCAGATGCCGGCTGGGCTGGTCTTGCGGAGGTTCCGGCAGTTATAAGAGAATTGGATGATGATCAGGCGATAGTGGCGATGGTAGATTCTGTGCGCCCGTAAGGCGTTTGGGGTGGACACCCAAGCGACGTGGGTCATTATGATTTTGTTTTGAGAAAACAATAAGAAAAATTATCAAGTGTGAAGAACACAGTCTTATCGCCAACAACTAACCTTGAATGGAAACATAAAGGGGACAACAGCACGTTTGTAAAGGCACAAGTCAACAAAGCTTCCAAGTTGCGACTGAGTGTCGAGGTGAAAGGTACTATATGAGGATGAAAGCTAAACTGCTTGAAGGAAAGTCAGAGGCTAGAGCTAACCATCTCCGCACCGAAGGGAAGATGTTACGGTGATGTATTGGCAGATTAGTATTTTGCTGTCTGCAATCTGCGTGATAATCAATGCAAGCTAGCCATAGGTTCATTTGAGGATGCATCTGAAATCAAGGAAAAATTCAGAGTATTTCTCGAGGATACTCTGCATCTTGAGATGTCCGAAAAAAAGACCAAGATAACACATAGTCAAGATAAAGCAAGATTTCTTGGATATGATATCACCACCGCAAAGAACTCAGCGCTTATGCAATCATCAGGGCATACAGAAATGCCTATTCAGGCGGTTGGACAGGAACAACCTGTGCCTGACGATAAGGGTGCTTCTGGGAATATGGATTACACAGAGGAGGATGTGAAGAAGTATCAGATGGATCCTGATATCAATGAGTTGCTGGATTTCAGTTTTTGCGGGGAATGACAGCAGAAGGCTACAAAACATTTATAAATGGAAGTGTTATGGCATCATTTATGGAAGGAATTGTAGCCTCAATTTTAGAAGAAAAAAGTGGTGCCGGATACGGCACGAATTGTAGCCAATTAAATACAGTTATCAGCGTAATTGAAGCCATGTATCTTTGCGAAGGTATGTGGCTTTTTCCTTTTTGCGCTGAGGATAGATTTTTTAACCAGCCCTCGTGCATTTATGCGAGGGCTAAGCCTCGCAGAGCGAAATACACCCATCGCACAAAACTTCGTTTTGTACTCTGTGTATTTCGCCCTTGCAGGGGGCTATCACGCCGGATACGGCGGTGGGTTCGTAAACGGACACCTATATGTCCACTCACATTGGCATTAGAAGTGAAAGAAAGAGTTGCAGGAGCAGATTGCTGTATTGGATAGAAAAGCAGGGAGGATGAAATCAGAGCTTTCAAATGTGCTTCAGGATGCAGACTATGCAAATGCTTCGGAGTTTTATACCGAGCTATTCATGGTTCGTGAGGAGAGGCAAAGGTATGAAGAGGCTTGTAAGGAATGGCAGCAGAAGTGTGTTGAGGTGGAACTTGTAGCGGTGAAGGATAGTAAGTATTTTGGGGACGTAATTCCGATTAGCAGGAATAGAGGGCGATAAAGTAAGGCGATGCTATTAGTGAATCTGATAGCATCTGTGTAACTACATAGTGACAATTTTGCATCTTCGAAGTGGTAGTCTATGCAAAATATCATCGAATTGGATGAAAAAGGAGAGAATTACCGCATCCTTTGGGGCCTGGTAAACGGAGGCAGACCGACCAGTGAGCTACCGAGCCACCTGATGAACCATGAAGTGAAAAAAGGCGTTACCAATGGAGCGCACCGGGTGATTTATCATGCACATACCACGAATGTGATCGCACTGACATTTGTACTGCCGTTGGAGGATAAAGTATTTACTAGAGAACTCTGGGAGATGGCGACCGAGTGCCCGGTTGTATTTCCTTCCGGAATCGGTGTAGTAGGATGGATGGTGCCGGGCGGCCGTGAGATCGCAGTGGCGACAAGTGCCCTGATGAAAGAATATGATGTGGCAATCTGGGCGCATCACGGCATGTTCTGCTCAGGGGAAGACTTTGATCTTACATTCGGATTAATGCACACCGTAGAGAAATCCGCGGAAATCCTTGTAAAGATGCTGTCCATGAGACCGGATAAAAGACAGACAATCTCACCTCAGAATTTCAGAGATTTGGCGAAAGATTTTAAAGTAACTTTACCGGAAAAGTTTCTATATGACAAATAATGTACATATCACATATTTGGCGTATCAGAAGCATGAAGCATGTTTCGATATTCCATAGGCGTACATCCGTATTTCTTGCGGAACAGCTGAAAGAAAAAGCTGGTATTCTGATATCCGACGGCAAGGCTGATATCATTTGTGGAAAGTGCGGTGCTCCTTAACAGTTTTGCCGCCTGAGAAAGCCGCTGTGTCTGGACCAGCTCTTTGTAAGTGATTCCGGTATGCTGGCGGATATAGGCAGAGAGATAGTTTGGGTGCATATTAAAAAACTCAGCTGTAGAAGAAAGGGTACAGTCCGCAAAGTTTGTTTCGATATATCGGAGTATGGTATAAATCTGATCCACTGAGGAGTGATCCAGAACCATACCGTGCTGGAACAGATTGATCATCTCACAGGTGATCAGTGTAAAAAGACTGTCTAAAAAAGGCCCGGATGTTACGGACGGAGAATAAAATTCACAGAGAAACTGGTTGGTAAGATCTGCCAGCCGGTTTTGTTTTTGTTCCGGGGAAAAGACAATATACTTGCTTTCCTGCATCGTGGTGTTCAGAGCCTCAATGAAAAAGTGTGTAAGGTAATTATCCTGAGACAGGCGTTCAAAAAAAGTACCGTTCAGATATTCGCGCGTCAGCAGAAAATTGATGATAATATCATTTTCTGAACATCTTTTGACAGAATGAGGTGCATTCTGGCTGATCAGAACCATCTGCCCGGATTTTAGCCTGAATGTAGTCTTATTTATCGTCATTGTGCAGGCGCCAGAATAAATATAACTCAATTCCAGCCACTCATGGATATGCAGAGGTACGTTTTCAAAACGATCTTGTTTTACAACAGCGAAGTTGTAATAACTCGGAAGAACTTTCTTTGAAAGAAATAAAGAACGCAGATCTTCAAGGTTCGTATCAAAACGGTAACAGGGTGTATCAAACTTACCTCTGGCAACAGGAAATTGTGAATAATCTTTCTTTACACCGTTCAGACGCTGGGTTTCTTCGGGAGTGTGCTGCTTCAGAAATTGATTCAATGCAGATAATGTCATCATATATATTCTCTCCTTTTCAAGATATGAATGAACTGTGATTATAGTCATCAGCAGTTTATTTAACCTGTCTAAAATATACCATATTGGGGGCAAAGGTGTACAGAGTAATCTCGGATATTTATTAAGTTTGGTCGGTAAATCACTTATGTTTCGTTGATGTAATTTTAGTCTGTATAATGTAAGATATCAGTAAGAAAAGGAGGCATAGGTTAGGATGAAGATATTTTTTGCAGTAGTGGTGATTGTTTTATTATTTGTAATCGGTGCGACATTATATGTCTACAAAAAAAGTGCCATGTTTTTACCGGCACTTCTTGGCATCTGCGGATTTCCAAAAATAAAGGAAAGCAGCTATTACGATGAAAACGGACATTTCCGTCCGGGAACGGGGGAGGACAAAGTTGGATTTTTCATGCAGCATCCGGTATTCGGCGGTTTTAAACATATGTTTTTCAATGTGGAGGACAACGTGCTGAAAGCTATTGCGCCTGTAAAGTATAAGGATTTTTTAAAGGCGCAGGGTCGTGAGGAACAATTGGATGCAGCCTTGGAATCTTTCAATTATCTAACCGGACTTGTTGAGAAAGGTCAGGCAAGGCTGGTGCCGGATCTGTATCCTGCGGAAGCAGTGAATAGTCATCCGTACAGGTCACATCTGACGGGAATGTTTTATCAGGGACAACAGGGAAAACCACTTGCCATTGTAGTTCCGGGAGGCGGATTTATCAGTAATGTAACTGATTGCGAGGGGTATCCTGTGGCGATGAAGCTGCATAAAATGGGATATTCTGTTTTCGTCGTAAGTTATCCGGTCGGCAGACAGCTGGGTGAGACAGAACAGGTAAAGCAGGGACAGGCTGCCGCGAGGGAACTGACACAAGTGATCCGATATCTGACGGAGCATCAAAAACAGTTTTCTGTAAACATGGATGATTATGCCATCTTTGGTTTTTCAGCAGGAGGACTTATGACCACGGCGTATTCATTTGCCAATTATGAGGACTGCTGCCACAAGAATCATCTGCCAAGACCGAAGGTGATCTTCCCTATGTATGGTCTGGACTGGGATATCAAAGCTTTGCCGGAGGACAAGGGACTGGCGGTATTTTCTATCGTAGGGCGGGATGATGAGTTCGGTTTTGC
Source organism: Ruminococcus sp. RTP21358st1_G6_RTP21358_211008 (assembly GCF_040908885.1). Classification (NCBI taxonomy): domain Bacteria; kingdom Bacillati; phylum Bacillota; class Clostridia; order Eubacteriales; family Oscillospiraceae; genus Ruminococcus; species Ruminococcus sp. RTP21358st1_G6_RTP21358_211008. Next base: position 26,576 of record NZ_JBDGDM010000049.1, on the reverse strand, counting down.
AAATGTGGAAGATAAACTGCCGGAATTAGAGAAGGTACTGGGCAAAGAAAATGTGTCGGTCAGAATCGTTGACGGACTGGGACATGGATTTGGAATAGGAAATGAAACAAAAGTGAAAAACTGGCTTCAGGAAGCAGTCATCTTCTGGGAAGCCCACAGATAGGAACAGATAAGAATTTATTTAAGGAGGATTTCATAATGAGCAGAAACTTGAAAGAATTGATCAGACAGATGACACTGGAGGAAAAGGCAGGACTTTGTTCGGGAGCGGATTTCTGGAACACAATGGGGATCGAAAGGTTAGGGATTCCTTCCGTTATGATGACAGACGGCCCGCACGGTCTGCGCAAACAGGAAGGAACGGCAGATCATCTCGGCCTGAATAAAAGTGTGAATGCAGTCTGCTTTCCGGCAGCCTGCGCCACGGCATCCAGCTTTGACGTGGAACTGATGGAACGTATGGGACAGATCCTTGGGGACGAGTGTCAGGCTGAGAACGTGAGCATGCTCCTCGGCCCTGCAGTTAATATCAAACGCAGTCCTCTCTGCGGAAGGAATTTTGAATATATGTCCGAAGATCCATATCTGACAGGAAAGATGGCGTCTGCATATATCCGGGGCGTACAGTCGAAAGGCATCGGAACCAGTATGAAACACTTCGCCGCGAATAATCAGGAAACAGACCGTATGCAGATATCGTCGGAAGTATCGGAACGGGCTTTCCGGGAAATTTATCTGCCGGCTTTTGAGGAGGCGGTGAAGAAAGCGCAGCCAAAGACTGTGATGTGCAGCTACAATAAGATCAACGGAGTATTTTCTTCAGAGAATAAGAAACTTCTGACAGATATCCTGCGGGATGAGTGGGGATTTGAAGGATATGTGGTCAGTGACTGGGGAGCTGTAAATGACCGGGTGAAAGGACTGAAAGCCGGTCTTGACTTGGAGATGCCGGGATCAGGAGGATATAATACAAGAAAGATTATTCAGGCAGTGGAGAATGGAGAACTGGAGGAAGAAATTCTTGACAGAACGGTGGAACGCATACTGAAAGTAGTCTTCTCCTACACAGATAACAGGAAAGCGGAGACTGTATTTGACAGGGAAAAGGATCACAAAGCAGCGGCAGATATCGAAACAGAGTGTGCCGTACTTCTGGAAAACAGGGGAGTGCTGCCGCTGAAAAAAGAACAGAAAGTAGTCTATATCGGGGAATTTGCAAAGAAACCGCGATACCAGGGCGGGGGATCGAGTCACATCAATACGGACAGCGTAGTGTCGGCTCTGGAAACTGCGGTGAGAAAAGGCAGGGCAGTGGAGTACGTGAAAGGCTTCTCGTCAGAGCGTGACGAGATGACAGAAGAGGAGCTGAAACAGGCGTGTGAAGCAGCAGCAGGTGCAGATGCGGTTGTAATTTTTGCCGGACTTCCAGACAGTTTTGAGTCGGAAGGATATGACAGAAATTCCATGGAACTACCAAAGTGCCAGAACCGTCTCATAGAGGCTGTGGCAGAGATACAGAAGAATGTGGTTGTGGTTCTTCATAATGGAAGCCCCGTAGAAACTCCATGGGCGGAGTCTGTAAATGCCATTCTGGAGATGTATCTGGGAGGAGAAGGCATTGGGGAGGCCAGCGACCGGTTGTTATTTGGGGAGGCAAATCCGGGAGGACGTCTGGCGGAGTCGTTCCCATATCGTCTGGAAGACAATCCGAGTTACCTGAATTTCCCTGGAGACGGCAGGACTGTTCTCTATGGAGAAGATATCTTTGTCGGATACCGTTACTATGATGCGAAGAAAGTACCGGTGCGCTGGGCATTCGGCCATGGACTGTCATATACGGAATTCAGCTACAGCAATATGAAACTCTCTTCTGCGGAAATGAAAGATGGAGATATTCTGAAGGTGAGCATTGATGTGGAGAATATAGGAAAGAGACCAGGAAGTGAAGTGGTTCAGCTCTATGTCAGCGGCAAAAACAGTACAGTGCCAAGAGCAGTGAAAGAACTAAAAGGGTTTGCGAAAGTATTTCTGAATCCGGGTGAGAAGAAGACTGTTACAATGGAGCTTTGCGCGAGAGATTTTGCTTACTACGAGACAAAGATTCACGACTGGTATACTCCGTCAGGTACATATGAGATCCAGATCGGGCATGCCAGCGATGAGATCAGAGAGGCTGCAGAACTTACATTTACCACTGATGTGCTGCTGCCGTTCACTGTGGATATGACCACTACAATGGGGGAATTGATGAACCACCCGAAGACAGCAGGGAAAATGATGGAGTATCTTGAGGGAATATCACAGGGAGAAGAACCTAAGAAAGAAGATGGGGAGGTACAGCTTGTGACTCCGGAAATTATTGCGCAGATGCCGCTGAAATCATTTTTAAGCGTTATTCCGGGCGAAGCGATCGAGCAGATGATCGTGGAGTTAAATGCTCTGTGTGCAGAAGAGGGAAAGTGAGAATAAAATATGAATCAAGATAAGATAAAAATGAGAGAAAGTGAGAATAAAATATGAATCAAGATAAGATAAAAATGAGAGAAAAGCTGTCATTTGCAATGGCAAACTTTGGAAACATTCCGGTTATGACACTGATCAACGGATATTTACTAATTTTTTATACCAATATATGCGGCTTGAGTCCTGCTGCATGTGCGACACTGTTCCTGATCGCACGCTTTCTAGATGCCATTAACGATCCGTTAGTTGGATTTATGATCGACCATCTTCCGACCAGAAAGATGGGACATTTCCGACCAACATTGATTCTGGGAACAATTCTGTGTAGCGCCAATTTCCTTCTACTTTGGTTTGGACCTATGTTATCAACATCGGGGAAACTGGCAATCGCATATGTATCGTATATTCTGCTTGGTGTGTTGTTCCCAGTCATGGATATTTCGCTGAACAGTCTTCTGCCGGTTATGACAGAAGATATGAAAGAAAGGAACAGCTTAAGTTCAATCAAAGGGCTTGCATACGTGATCGGGGCGCTTGTAATCGGTGTGGCAGCTCCACTTATTCTTGGAGATACTTCTAACAAACAGGGATATATTAATCTTGTTCTGATCATGACAGCAGTGATTTTTTTCTTCTCTATTATAGGAACCATGGGAGTAAAAGAACGTGTAAAACCACAGATGGAGAACAGCTATTCTGTAAAAGAATTATTCAAGATTCTCAGTCAGAAGCCGGTGTACATTACATTCCTTGCTGTACTGTTATATTCGATTGGAAGCAATATCGTGAATGCAGCAAATACATACTTTTATACATATATTTTTGAAGATCTGACGTTGGCGTCTATTATTACGCTTATTACATGTGTTACTGTTTTTCCGGCTACAATGGTCATTGGTAATCTGATTGGAAGGTTTGGAAAGAAGAAAATGTATGCGATTGGACTTGCACTTGCAGGACTGACACCAATCATCCGTCTGTTGGATGTGAGGAGCATTCCCCTTCTTATTGTCTCTGTATTGATTGCAGGAATAGGAGCCGGCTTTGCAGCACCTCTTAATTATGGAATACAGGCAGATAATACAGATTATATCGAAGTGTCTATGGGAATTAGGGCAGAAGGTGCTGTCGCATCTCTTTCCAGCTTTGTCTCCAAGTGTGCAATGGGAATCGGTGGTGCGATTCCGGGGTATCTGCTGCAGTTAGCAGGATTTGACAGTAAGGCGGCAGTACAGAATGACGATGTGATTAATATGATCGTCCTCTGTGTGCTAATATTGCCGGCAATCGTAAATGTGGTGGCCATTGTGATCTTCTCAAAAGGTTATCCTATTACCAAGGAAAAATTGAATGAGCAGATATGTCTGATGAGGGAGAAACGGTCAAAAGCGGGTATAAGTGAATAAGAATGATAGAGAAGGAGTATCAGCATGGGAAAGATTTATGCAGCAAAAACAAATCATATCACAAACCCTTTAGGGTTTTATCTGAAACCGTTGGTATTTTCATGGAAAGTGAAAGGATGCAGAGGACAGGAACAGAAATATGCAAGGATTGTAATCAGCAAGAACAAAACCTTTACAGATATCTGTTACGATACAGGTGAAACAGAGTTGGACAGCCTCTCTACAAGAGTAGAATTTGAAATACAGCCGTATACAAGATATTACTGGAAGGTCATTGTGACAACAGATGTAGAGGAAGTAATCGAATCAGATGTACAGTTTTTTGAGACTGCCAAAATGGATGAACCATGGACTGGAAGATGGATTACCTGTGACAGCAGTCAGGAACGGCATCCGATTTTCTCAAAGAGAATTCGTCCGGCAAAAGAAGTGAAAAGCGCAAGACTGTACATTTGCGGCCTGGGATTGTATGAGGCATATTTTCTCGGGGAAAATAAAGAAAATCCGGAGAAAATCGGTGATGAGTATCTGACTCCGTACTGCAATAATTATGACCAGTGGATCCAGTATCAGACGTATGACATCACGAAACAGGCAGAACAAGGCGGTGTGCTGTCTGTTCTTCTCGGAAACGGCTGGTATAAAGGCAGGTTCGGTTTCAATGATCCGGAGCGGGAAGCATATTACGGTGACGAGTGGAAGCTGATTGCGGAGATTCACATAGAGTACAAAGACGGAACGAAAGATGTAATCAGTTCTGATGAAACCTGGTCAGTTACAAGAAGCAATTTGTGGTTTTCCAATATCTATGACGGTGAGAGAAGAGATGATACGCTGCCACCGGTAGAGGAGTCTCCTGCGCGGATCGCAAAGGTTCCGAAAGGCCGGCTTATGGAACGGTTATCTCTTCCGGTTAAGGTACAGGAGGAGATGAAGCCGGCAGAACTGATCCATACGCCTGCTGGAGAAGATGTATTTGATCTGGGGCAGGAGATCGCAGGGATCTTCCGACTGCGTGTACATGAGCCGGCGGGGACAACTATCAGGATTCAGACGGGAGAGGTGCTTCAGGACGGATGTTTCTATAACGAGAATTTAAGAACTGCACTTTCGGAGTACATTTATGTTTCTGATGGTACAGAAAAGGTGATTACGCCTCATTTTACATACTATGGCTATCGATATGTGAAAGTGACCGGGATTAGGGATCTTTCATGTGAGGATTTCACGGCGCTTGTTCTTTACAGCGATTATGAGAGCATCGGGGCAATCGAGACAGGGAATGATCTTGTGAACAAATTGATCTCCAATATCGAATGGGGGATGAAAGGAAACTTCCTGGATGTGCCTACAGACTGCCCGCAAAGAGATGAGAGAATGGGCTGGACAGGGGATACACAGGTATTTTCTGCGACTGCAAGCTATCTGGCTGATACCTACGCGTTTTACCGGAAATATTTATATGACATGTATCAGGAACAGCTTCTGGCGGACGGAATGGTTCCGGAGATTGTCCCCACATTCGGACCGACAAAATGTTCCTGCGTATGGGGAGACGCTGCGTGTATCATTCCGTGGAACGTATATCTGTTCAGCGGGGACAAAACAATCCTGGAAAGCCAGATTGAGAGCATGAAGGCATGGGTTGATTATATTCGCAGGATTGACGGAGATCATCACGGATGGAGACAGATCTTCCATTATGGAGACTGGCTGGCTCTCGACCGTACAGGCGCTGCCGCGAACAGTGTGTACGGGGCGACCGATGAAGCATATATCGCGGATATCTACTATGCGGCAAGCGCCCAGACAGTCGCAAAGGCGGCGGACGTGCTTGGACTGGAAGAAACGAGACAGGAATATCAGGAAATCGCAGACCGTCAGTGGCGGGCAGTGAAAGAAGAATATTTTACTTCCACAGGAAGATGTGCGGTGAAGACGCAGACAGGGCTTATCCTTGCGCTGAAGTATCATCTGTCTGAAAATGAAGAACTGACAAAGCAGATGATGAAAAAACTCCTCCGGGACAACAAAAATAAACTGAATACCGGGTTTGTGGGTACGCCGCTTCTGTGCAACGTGCTGACAGACCACGGGATGACGGATGCGGCGTACCGGCTGCTTTTGAACGAAGAATATCCGGGTTGGCTTTATGAAGTGAAGCTGGGGGCAACGACCGTGTGGGAGCGTTGGAATTCACTGGATGAGGACGGCCATGTCTCCAGCACGGGAATGAACAGCCTGAATCATTATTCATATGGCGCCGTACTGGAATGGATCTTCTGCCATGCGGCCGGGATTGATGTGACGGAACAGAGTCCGGGAGGCCGGGTGATGCGGATCAGCCCGAAAGTGAATCGCGGACTGGGATATGTAAAAGCGGTTTATGATTCAGCATGCGGATGCTATCAGTGCGGTTGGGAGATATTAGGGGATAATAAAATCACTGTCACTGTTACAGTTCCGTTTGGCGGAAGGGCAGAAGTGGTTCTTCCACTTGCGCCGGAATCTGTATATGAAGATAAAGAAAACCCACTGTTTGAAGATGTAGAAAACGGAATTTGCCGTGTGAAAGCCGGAGAATATGAAGTCGCTTATGAGGCGTCACAGCCTTTAAAGAGGAAATACAGCATAGATTCGACAATGGAAGAACTGCTGAACCATCCGGATATTCGCGCGTTTCTTTCTCAAATGATGGAAGTGGATATGATTCCGGATATTGCATATGGACTTTCGCTTAGAGATGTCGCGAAAACATTCGCAGGAGAAATCAAACCAGAGGAAGCACAGATGCTGGATATTGCACTGGCAAACTTCTAATAAGGAGCAGAGAGATGAAGAAAGAAAATCAGAAAGTAAAATTATCTGAAAAAATAGGGATGTTGATGGTATGTGCAGGAAACATACCGCTTATGACACCTTTTATCCGTATATTTTATGATCTATTACACAACTGTGGTGGGACTGGATCCCAAGGCGCTTGCGACCTTGTTTTTAATCTCTAAGGTAATGGATGGAATCAGCGATCCTGTCATGGGCTTTATTCTGGATAGATTTCCCGTAACAAAAATGGGAAAATTTCGCCCTATGCTGATTCTGGGAACCATTATCTGTGTCATAAACTATATTCTGCTGTGGTTTGGCGCTGTCTGGAGTCCTGTAGGAAAATATGTGATCGTTTATGTTACCTATTTGCTGTTGGGATGGACCTTTGATATCATGGACATCTCCAAAAACAGTCTTCTTCCGGTTATGACTACAGATGATAAAGAAAGAAACAGCCTGTCTCTTTTCAACGCATTAGGATCGATGATTGGAGGAGCGGTGATTGGAGTATTAGGACCTGTTATAGTAGCAGATGGAAAACTGGAAAGTTATTATGTATTAATCTTCGGATCTATGGCTCTGACGCTCGTTCTTTCCATCTCAGGTGCACTCAGTGTTAAAGAACGTGTGGAGTTCAGGGAAAATAATGAGGAAAAGTACAGTTTAAAAGAGATGCTTCAATTTCTGAGATACAAGCCTATATGGGCAGCGTTTGCAGCTACTTTAATAGTAGGGACAGGAAGTTCAATAGCTGGCGGAGCAGGAGCATATTTTTATACATATGTTTTAGGGGATATGAAACTGATGTCGGGAGTTTCTGTTATTGGCTTAATTGCATCACTGGTTGGAATTGTGATGGGACCATATCTTGCCAATCGGTTTGGGAAAAAGAAAGTTTACCTGACCGCGGTCATAATATCGACAGCGCTTAACCTGCTTCGACTGCTGGATGTGACGTCTATGATTTTAATATATATCAGCGCTCTTATCGGAGGCGTGGCAGGAGGATGGATGGTTCCGGTCAATACCAGCATACAGGCGGACAATACCACTTATGTACAGTATAAAACGGGTAAACGGGCGGAAGCAGCCATCGCTTCACTCACATCCTTTGTCAGTAAGGTCGCGCAGGGGCTGGGAGGAGCAATTCCAGGGTATGTGATCGCAGCATATGGATTTGTTACCGGCGCATCTGTCCAACCTGAGAGTATCAATACAGGCATTATCCTGTGCGCATTGATCCTGCCGCTGATATTTGGAATATTAGGGTTGCTTATCTTTGGCACACAGTATACGCTGGATCAGAAAGCAGTAATAGAGATGGACGCTAAAATCAACAGGAATAACTAATCCGGCAGGGAGGTTGCTATGGAGCTTACAAGACTTAAGGTAAACAGTCAATACAGACCATGCGTGGACGAAGTACCTTATTTTTCATGGGTGATCATCAGTGACAAAAAGAATGTGATGCAGACATCCTATCATATTACAGTGACAAGTCTGGGAGAAGTAGTGTGGGATTTCGGGGTGATAGAAAGTGATAAAAGCACTTTTGTAGAGTACAACGGGAAACCATTGAAAAGTCTCAGTGACTATAGCTGGACAGTGAAAGTGACGGTTAATAACGGAGAAAAGGCGGCGGCATCCTCATCCTTTGAGACGGGATTTATGAAGAAAGAATGGACGGCCGAGTGGGTGAAATCTCCGTTCCCGATGAAAAAGGTAAAACCTGGAACCGGCGGGCAGAATCCGGCAGAATATTTCCGCAAAGAATTTGACGCACGAGACGGTATAAAACGGGCACGCGTCTATGCCACATGCCACGGAGCATATCAGCTCAGCGTGAACGGAATACGTCCGGACGACAGAGAGTTTGCTCCGGAATTTACCGTCTATTCTAAATATCTGTGTTACCAGACTTATGATGTGACTCCATTCTTGAGAGAGGGAAGAAATGTCATAGGAATGTTAGTGGGGGACGGCTGGTATGACAGTGCGAACTTTAAACCGAGAAGCAGGAAGTTTAAAGCCGAACATTCTGTGTTATTTCAGATAAAGATTGATTATGAAGACGGAACGAGTGAAATTGTTCTGTCCGATGATGCTGTGAAGGTTTCGGAAAGTCCGGTCCGGTCTTCCGATTTGTTTGCAGGCGAACTCTATGACGCACGGATGGAACAGGAAAACTGGAACTGCTGCGGATTCGATGACAGCAGCTGGAAAGCAGGTATCCCATGCGGAAAATCTTACGCGAACCTGGTAGCTCAGTACGGGGAACCGGTGCGCCCGGTAAAGGAAGTACCGGCAGTCGGAATGACAGTCAGCCCGAAAGACGAGACGATCATTGACTTCGGGCAGAATCTGGCGGGGGTTCTGCGCGTAAAAGCGAAACTGCCTGCCGGAACAAAAATGGTATTAGATCATTTTGAAACTCTGGATCAATATGGAAACTATTTCAATAATATTTTCATGTCAGAGAAAACAGGACACAAACAAAGCGATATTTATATTTCAAACGGGAAATTTACAGAATATATACCGCATTTTACATATCACGGTTTCCGCTATGTGAGAGTGACATGCGATCAGCCGGTGAGTCCGGAGGATTTCACAGCGATTGTCCTGTCTTCTGACAATGAGGATCTGGGAACTTTTGAGACGTCCAACGAAGATATAAACCGGCTTTACGAAAATACAAGATGGTCTCAGCGGTCGAATCTGTTCTCAATCCCCACGGACTGTCCGCAGAGAGAAAAAGGCGGATGGACCGGAGATATCCAGATTTATGCAAGAACAGCCATGCTCAACGAAAATGTAACCCCTTTTCTGACAAGATGGCTGCGTAATATGACCTGCAGCCAGCAGAAAAACGGAGCGATTCCCAATGTGATCCCCCTTACCGGAATCTATGAATTACTGGAGAAACTGAATCGGATCGTATACCGCAATTTTGAACCGGTGGGAGAAGCGGGATGGGGAGATGCCGCTTGTATCGTACCGTGGAGCATGTATCAGCTTACAGGAAATATCAGGATACTGAGAGAGCAGTATGACACAATGAAAAAGTGGTGCGACTATATCATCAACACTGCAAAGAAGCGTAGAGGCAAGATGAAACATCCAAAAGAAATTGACCAGTATCTGTGGAATACAGGACATCAGTACGGGGAGTGGCTCATACCGAGCCAGACAGTAGACGGAGCAGACCAAAGCGCTGCAAAACCTATCAATACTTCTGTATACTGCGCGCCAATCTTTGGATGGAATTCCTGTCGGATCATGGCAGATACAGCAGCACTCCTCGGGCATACATCAGACGAATTATACTATGATGACATTGCGTCCAGAATGAAATCTGCCATTCAAAAAGGACTGATCGATGATGATGGGAAGATGCCTCTTGATTTTATGGGCAGTTATGTGCTGGCAATCGCATTTGATCTTGCTCCTGAAAGGAAGAAAAAAAGTATCGCTGGACATTTGATCCGCAAGATAGAAGAAAACGGGGATTGTCTGGATACAGGATTCCTGACGACACCGTATCTGCTGGATGCACTCTGTAAGATCGGCAGGATGGACAAGGCATATAAAATCCTGCTCCAGACAAAGTGCCCGTCATGGCTTTATGAGGTGAAGCAGGGAGCGACAACAATCTGGGAAAATTACATTTCTTACAAGGAGGACGGGTCTCCGGTTATGACAAGCCTGAACCATTATGCCTTTGGATGCGTGGACGACTGGATGTTCCGGAAGATAAGCGGCATTGATATGGCTGCTTCCGGATTTAAGAAGATTGTGATTGCGCCGGAGACGAATAATGCGTTTACAAGTGCAAAACGTACCTATATGAGTGAGTACGGTAAAGTAGGGGCAGAGTGGAGTATGGAAGAGGGGAAATTTAAATTGAAAGTGGAGATTCCCTGTAACACAACTGCCACTGTAAAACTGCCGGATGGCAGATTGTATGAGGTGGGGAGCGGAATATATCAGTTTGAATAAAAGTATCAAAGGAAATAAAATGACAGTATTTGTGAGAACTGACCGGCAAAAGCAGACGGTCAGTTTTTCTTAATACGAAAGTTGAAAATAATACGAGGAGTTTAGGATTATGAAAAAGAAAATATTGAAGATTACCTTAAGTGTCGTTTTAATTTTGATTCTGGCTGTGGGTCTAGGTCTGGCATATTTAGTAGGGGCGGCAGGCGGTGGTGGACCGTTTGATTTTGTTTGGAAGAACAAACTGAAAAAAATGCCAGGAAACGCAGAAAAATACAGTCTGGAAAATATAGAACCGTTAGAAAACAGCCCTCTTGGAGGGAAGCGCATCTGCTACCTTGGATCATCTGTAACATTAGGTCTGTACTCAATGGATGTTTCTTTTGCAGATTATATCTCTTACAGAAATGGCTGTGAGTATGTAAAAGAAGCCGTCAGCGGCACTACTTTAGTAGATAACGGAAAGACGTCTTATATCCAGAGGATGAAAAATAATATCGGTACAGATGAGAAATTCGATGCATTTGTCTGCCAGCTTTCCACGAATGACGCGTCGAAGGAAATGCCGATAGGAGAACTCAGCCGTTCAGAAAATTTGGAAGATTTTGATACACAGACGATAACAGGAGCAATGGAATATATCACTGTATATGCAAAGCAGACATGGAATTGTCCCGTGATCTTTTATACTGGAACAAAATATGACAGTAAACAGTATCAGCAGATGGTAGATGTATTATTTGAGCTTCAGGATAAATATGGAATAGGCGTGATCGACCTTTGGAATGACGAGGAGATGAATGACGTTTCTGAAAAAGAATATGAAGTTTATATGGCAGATCCGGTTCATCCGACGCAGGCAGGATATCTGGAATGGTGGACGCCTAAGATGGAAGAATACTTATATCAATTTTTAGAAAGATGATTATTATATTAAGTTTCGTCGGTAAACCGCTTATATATCGTTGGTGATTTGCCCTTTGGGATTATTTATAATTGAATCAAACAATGAAAGGACGGATAACGAAATGGAAAATGCAGTTACAAAAAGAGAAAAAATCAGTTATGGTTTGTATTTTATGGGACAGAATGTATTCTATGGACTGATAGGATATATGACTACATATTTTACAGATATCGGCATAACGGCAGCATTGGTTGCAATCGTGGCGCTGATCACGAAAGTGTGGGATGCCATCAACGATCCGATCTTCGGTATGATCATGGATAAGGTAAATTTTAAGAAAGGGAAATTCCTGCCGTGGCTTCAAATATCTGTCATAGCGATTCCGGTGGCGACCATTCTTCTTTTTACAATACCTACCGGGATTCCCATGATGGCTAAAATCATATGGGCAACACTTGCTTATATGTTATGGGATACAGCCTATACCCTTTGTGATGTGCCGATTTTTGGTATTGTCACCACGATGACAACGGACCAGAAGGAACGTATTTCACTAAACAGTATAGGAAGGATGTTTGTTATTTTTTCAGGTATTGTTACAGGAATTGTCCTGCCGTTGGTACGGCAGCGGTTAGGCGGCTGGGCGACAACAGTAATTGTGTTATCTCTTTTGTCAGTTGTTATGATGATTCCAATCTGTCTGTTCGCAAAGGAGAGAGTAATTGAAAAAGAAAGAGCACTGGACGAAGGGGCAGAAGATAGTTATACGTTGCGCGATATGGCAGAATGTCTGCGAAAGAACAAATATTTATTGATTTTCTTTGCGGCTCCGCTCATCAGCAGCCTGCTTAATGTTGGTGCAAATTGGGGCTTATATGTTGCCCGGTACTGCCTTGGCGGTGAAGAAGCTGCCTCATATGTTTCGATGACGGTGATTATTCCGACCTTAATCGGTGCGGTTATGGCAGTAGAATTATGCAAGAAATATGACAAATTTAAAGTCTTCTATATTTCATATGTTTTCGCTTTACTTCTGGGAATTGTAAGATTCATGGCCGGGTATGAGAATATGACGGTGTATGTGACTTTAAATGCCTTAGGAGGAATTCCGCTGGGAATAGCAGTTATACTGCAGTATCAGTTTACGCCGGACTGCTACGAGTATGGACAGTACAAGACAGGATTAAAAATGCGTGGTGTAACGTTTGCAGCGCAGACATTTTTTACAAAATTAAATGGAGCGATCGCAACAGCAGTCAGTGTGTTTGCGTTAACTTTAATCGGCTTCCGGGAAGGAGAAGGCGTTGTTCAGGCGGCAGGATTTGCCGATAAATTATGGACATTCAGCTGTCTTGGCAGCATTATCGGGGGTATTTGCACTCTGCTTATGCTTCGCCTTTACAAGCTTAATGACCATGATGTCCAGCTGATGGCAAAATGCAACAATGGTGAGATTAGCCGTGAAGAGGCAGAGTCACAGATGATCAATCAGTATTAAGAAAAGAATGGAGGACTTTTGCGATGGACAGAATAAAGGAACTGATTTCAAAAATGACGCTGGAAGAGAAGGCAAGTCTCTGCTCGGGCGCTGATAACTGGCATACGAAAGAAATCAAACGACTGAACATTCCGTCAGTTATGATGGTGGACGGCCCTCACGGACTGAGAAAGCAGGAAGGGGAAACGGATCATCTGGGATTGAATGAAAGTGTGAAGGCCGTTTGTTTCCCAGCAGCCTGTGCAACAGCCTCCAGCTTCGATGTTGACCTGATGGAACGGATGGGAGAGACGCTGGGAGCGGAGTGTCAGGCCGAGAATGTAAGCATGCTGCTTGGCCCGGCGGTGAATATTAAAAGGAGCCCGTTATGCGGGCGGAACTTTGAGTATCTGTCGGAGGATCCATATCTGGCAGGTAGGATGGCATCGGCATATATCCGCGGAGTACAGAGTCAGGGCGTGGGGACAAGCATTAAGCACTTCGCACTGAATAACCAGGAAACACTCCGTATGACGATATCTTCCGAGGTGTCAGAACGTGCGCTCAGGGAAATCTATCTGCCTGCGTTTGAGGAAGCGGTGAAAGAATCAGCTCCAAGAACCGTCATGTGTAGCTACAACAAAATAAATGGAGAATATGCTTCGGAAAACAGATATTTTCTGACAGATATCCTGAGAAAAGAATGGGGATACAAAGGCTGCGTCGTCAGTGACTGGGGCGCTGTAAATAACCGTGTGAAAGGACTGCAGGCCGGACTGGATCTGGAGATGCCTTATTCCGGAGGATACAATGACAGACAGATTGTGAAAGCAGTACAGGAGGGAAGACTGGACGAAGCTGTGCTGGATGAAGCGGTGGAGCGGGTATTGAATGTTGTATTTGCCGGTGAAGAGCAGCATTGTCCGGAAATTATATCTGATAAGGAAACAGATCATAAAAAAGCAGCGGATATTGAGACGGAATGTGCGGTCCTGCTAGAAAATAACGGTATACTTCCGTTGAATACAGACAGAAAGGTTGCCTATATAGGGGAATTTGCCGAAAAGCCGCGGTATCAGGGCGGCGGCTCCAGCCATATCAATCCGTTCATGGTTGTTTCGGCATTAGATGCTGCCGGAGAAAAAGGGCGTAGCGTGACTTATGCAAAAGGATTTTCTATGGAAAATGACGCGATGACGGAACAAGAGCTAGAAAAAGCGCTTCGGACTGCTGCAGAAGCAGACGTCGCGGTGATCTTTGCCGGTCTGCCTGAGATATTTGAGTCGGAAGGGTATGACAGAACATCTATGAAGTTGCCCCAATGCCAGGACCGTCTGATCGAAGAAGTGTTGAAAGTACAGCCTAATGTTGTAGTTGTACTCCACAATGGAAGCCCGGTAGAACTGCCCTGGGCTGATAAAGTAAGCGCGATCCTTGAAATGTATCTCGGAGGTCAGGGCGTTGGCGAAGCCTGTGACCGGCTGTTATACGGAGAAGCGAATCCGTCCGGCAGGCTGGCGGAGACATTCCCGTACCGGCTGGAAGATAATCCGAGCTACCTTCATTTCCCAGGAAATGGAAAGCGGGTGTTATATGGTGAGGATATCTTTGTCGGGTACCGCTATTATGATACAAAGAAGGTTCCGGTGCGGTATGCATTCGGACATGGGCTGTCTTACACGGAATTTGCTTATGGGGACTTGAATTTGTCATCGGCTCAAATGACGGATGAGGATATCCTGACGGTCTCCTTCAAGGTGAAAAATACAGGAAAGACAGAAGGAAAAGAAGTCGTACAGCTGTACGTGGCTGACCTGTGCGGCATATCGGAGAGACCGGTCAAGGAATTGAAAGGATTTGCCAAAGTTCATCTCCTGCCAGGAGAGGAAAAAACGGTGTCGATGGAAATTTCGGCGAGGGATCTTTCCTATTATGAAGAACGTCTCGGGGACTGGTATGCGCCATCCGGAACATATCGGATCCTGATCGGCCATGCTTCTGATGACGTCCGATTACATGCTGATATTATATTTGAAACACAGAAAGAACTGCCCCTTTGCGTAGATTTCACAACAACGTTCGGAGAATTATTGGATCATACGAAAACCGCTCCCGTTATTACGGAACTGCTGGCTCCATTGGCAGCAGCAGCCGCATCAGCAGAAGGTATGAGTGACGAATACAAGAAGCTGGGAGAGCAAGTTATCCGGGAAATGCCGCTGAAATTTCTGCTGGGACAGATGCCGGGAGAACAGGTGGAACAGCTGATCGGGCAGCTGAATTGTTTACTTGCACAATAGGATAATTGAGGATGAGGTAGCGGTAAATGGTATTCGTAATATGGCAGAAGAGATTGTGTTGAAAGAATTGATTTACAGGTAAACAAAGAGCTGAAATCTTAAGTTTGGTAGGTAAAATGATGAAATTCCGTAAATGATTTTATGAGGCAAATCCATTATACTCGAATTACAGTGTACACAATGAAAAAAGGAAGGAGCTTGGAAAACGGCAATATGAATCAGATTTACGCAGCAAAAACAAATCATATCACGAATCCGGTGGGATTTTTACTGAATCCGGTGGTTTTTTCGTGGAAGGTCAGAGAATGCAGGGGAAAGAACCAGAGATGTGCCAGAATCCTTGTGGCAAAGGATGAAACCTTCGCGGATGTTCTTTGGGACACCGGGGAGGCAAAGCTCGACAGTCTGGCTGTAAAAGCGGAGATGAATCTGGAGCCTTGTACCAGATATTACTGGAAGGTAATCGTTACTACGGACGCAGACGAAGTGCTGGAGTCCGACGTACAGTTCTTTGAGACGGCAAAGAGGGACGAGCCGTGGGTGGGAAAATGGATTACCTGCGACAGCAGGATGGAACGCCATCCCATTTTCTCAAAGCGAATCATTCCCCGTGGAAAGGTAAAAAAAGCCCGTCTCTATCTCTGCGGACTGGGGCTTTATGAGGCATATTTTACGGATGGAGAGAAAACCGAAACAGATATTTTAAAATCCGCGAAAATTGGGGAAGAATATCTGACCCCGTACTGCAATAACTACAATCAGTGGTTACAGTATCAGACGTATGATGTGACCGCGCAGATGCAGCGCGAAGGTGTGTTGTCCGTTCTTTTGGGGAATGGGTGGTACAAAGGGAGGTTCGGGCTCAATCAGACAGAACAGAAAGGATTTTACGGCGACGAGTGGAAACTGCTGGTAGAGGTGCATCTGGAATATGAGGATGGCACACAAGAGATAATCGGCACGGATGACACATGGGAAGTGACAAGGAGCAATCTGTTTTTTTCCAATATATATGACGGGGAGAAACGGGATGATACCTTGGAACCTGTCGAACCTGTCAGCGCGCAGCTTGCGGAGGCGCCGCAGGGGCGACTGACGGAGCGGCTGTCCCTTCCGGTGACTGTGCATGAACAGTTTACACCGAAGGAACTGATTCACACCCCGAAGGATGAATGGGTGTTTGACTTAGGGCAGGAGATTACCGGGATTTTCAAACTTCATGTCCATGAGCCGAAAGGAAAAGAAATCAGAATCCAGACAGGCGAAATCCTGCAGGACGGATGTTTTTATAACGAAAACTTAAGAACCGCTTTGTCGGAATATGTGTATATCTCTGACGGGGAAGAAAAAGACATTGTTCCGCATTTTACATTTTACGGATACCGGTATGTAAAAATCAGCGGGGTAACCAATGTCTCCTGTGAAGATTTTACGGGAATGGCACTCTACAGTGATTACGAAGGTACCGGTAGTATACAGACAGGAAATGAACTGGTAAATCAGTTGATTTCCAATGTGGAATGGGGCATGAAGGATAATTTCTTAGATGTGCCGACAGACTGTCCGCAGAGAGATGAGCGCATGGGATGGACAGGCGACACACAGGTGTTTTCGGGTACGGCATGTTATCTGGCGGATACCTATGCATTTTACAGAAAATATCTGTACGATTTGTATAAGGAACAGCTGATTGCCGGAGGGATGGTTCCGGAGGTGGTGCCGACCTTCGGTCCGTCGAAATGTTCCTGTGCATGGGGCGATGCGGCCTGTATCGTTCCGTGGAATGTCTATCTGTTCAGCGGGGATGCTGCCATATTGGAACAGCAGTTTGACAGTATGAAGGCTTGGGTGGACTATATCCGTAAGGTGGACGGAGAGCACCACGGATGGAGACATTCCTTCCATTACGGAGACTGGCTGGCGCTTGACCGGGTGGGAGCCGCGGCGGGAAATGTATACGGAGCGACCGATGAAGGCTATATTGCGGATATTTATTATGCGGCAAGCGCGGAGCTTACAGCGAAGGCAGCGGCGGTTCTCGGGCGAAAGGAAGAGGAAAAACAATATCGGGAAATCGCCGAAAAACAATGGCGTGTGGTAAAAGAAGAATATTTTACCCCGACCGGAAGATGCGCGGAAAAGACACAGACGGGTCTTCTGCTGGCTCTGAAATATCATTTGTCAGAGGACGAAGAGCTGACCAGAGAGATGTTAAAGAAACTTTTCCGCGAGAGCAGAAACAAATTGAATACCGGATTTGTGGGAACCTCTCTTTTGTGCAATGTGTTGACCGATAACGGAATGACGGATACCGCCTACCGCCTGCTTTTGAACGAGGAGTATCCGGGGTGGCTGCACGAAGTGAAACTGGGAGCCACCACAGTCTGGGAACGATGGAATTCACTGGATGAAGACGGTAAGATATCCAGTACCGGAATGAACAGTCTCAACCATTATTCTTACGGGGCGATTCTGGAATGGATGTTCCGCCATGTGGGAGGAATCCATCTTTTGGAAGAATCTCCGGGAGGAAGAAGGATTGCAATTTGTCCGAATGTCCATTATGATTTGAGAAGGGCAGAGGCAGTGTATGATTCGGCCGTCGGACAGTATGCATGCAGCTGGGAAATTATGGAGGATAACAGGATTAGAATCAAAATTACGATTCCGTTTGGCGGAGAAGGCGAGGTGCGATTGCCGCATGCTCCGGAGATTCTGTTTGAAGATAAGACAAATCCACTATTCGCAACAGTGGTGAACGGTATTTGTTATATCACTGCAGGAAACTATGAAGTCGTATATGAGGCAACTGAGAAGTTAAAGAAAATATACAGCGTGGAGTCAAAGCTGGAAGATTTGCTGAACCATCCGCAGATACGGGCATTTTTGTCGACGATGACCGAGGTGGATATGATACCGGATGCGGTCTATGGACTGTCGTTTCGACAGGTGGCGGAGATGTTTTCCGGACCGATGGATGAAGGGCAGACAGAGATGTTGAATACAGCATTATCACAATATTAACGAGGAGAGAACAAATGAGTGAGAAGAGTAAAAAACAAAAGGTTAGTATCGTGGAAAAAATGGGCTTATTTATGGTATGTGCGGGAAATATTCCACTGATGGGATTATTGTCAGGATTCTTTATGATTTACTATACGAATGTGGTTGGTCTGGAACCGGCAGCACTGGCGACCCTGTTTTTAATATCCAAGGTGGTGGATGGAATCAGCGACCCGATTATGGGATATTTTCTGGACAAATTTCCGGTAACAAAAATGGGAAAATTTCGCCCTATGATTATTCTGGGAACAATCATCTGTGTTATAAATTATATTTTACTGTGGTTTGGCGCAGTCTGGATTCCGGTCGGAAAATATGTGATTGTGTATGTGACGTATCTGCTGCTGGGCTGGACGTTTGATATTATGGATATCTCCAAGAACAGTTTGCTCCCGGTCATGAGCGCGGATGACAAGGAGAGAAACAGTTTGTCACTTTTCAACGCGTTGGGAACAATGATAGGTAGCGCGGTACTGGCTGTGGCAGCACCGATTCTTGTGGCGGAAGGAACGTTACAGAACTATTACGTGTTAATTTTCGGTTCCATGGCCATGGTGTTGGTTTTATCTATTGCAGGGGCTCTTTGTGTAAAGGAAAGAGTAGCTTTTGAAGGAAAAAAAGAAGAAAGTTATACATTCAGGGAATTGTTACAGTTTTTGCGGTATAAACCTGTCTGGGCACTGTTTTTAGTGGCACTGGTAGTCGGGGTGGGCAGTAATATAGCAGGAGGAGCCGGCGCTTATTTTTACACATATATATTGGGTGATATGACGCTTATGTCAGGGGTGTCACTTGTTTCAATGATAACTGCTCTGGTGGGAATTTTCCTTGGACCAATTCTGGCAAACCGGTTTGGAAAGAAACAGATTTTTGTAATGGCAATCGTCGTATCCATCCTGTTTTCCGCACTGCGTTTGATTGATGTGAGATCTATGCTTTTGATCTATATTAGTACAGTGGCAGGAGGTGTGGCAGGCGGATGTATAGCACCGCTGACAACCAGTATACAGGCAGATAATACTACTTACGTGCAGTATAAAACCGGAAAACGTGCAGAAGCGGCGATCGCATCGCTTACATCTTTTATTACAAAAGTGGCGCAGGGACTCGGAGGAGCGATTCCGGGGTATGTATTGGCAGCTACAGGTTTTGTTACCGGCTCGGTTGCCCAGCCGGAGAGTATCAATACAGGAATTATCCTCTGCGTACTGATACTTCCGACTATCCTGACTGCCGCAGGGGCGATTCTTTTTGGTACACAGTATACGTTGGATAAAAAAGCAGTAGAGGAAATGCACACGGCAATCGCAGCGCGCAGCAATAAGTAACATATTGAAGGAGAATGCGATGGAACTGTCAAGATTAAAAGTAAACAACCACAGCGACGGATAACACCGGTGATACCGCCACCGCCACATCCTCCTTTGAAACAGGTTTTATGAAAAGGGAGTGGAGTGCGCAGTGTTGTTTGAAACGAGAATTGAGTATGAAGACGGCACATTTGAGACAGTTCTCTCTGACGATAAGTTGAAAGTTGCCGATGGTACAGTATGGTGAACCTGTGCGGCCGGTGAAAGAAGTGGAGGCGGTCGGTATGGAGGTAAGCCCAAAGGGAGAGACCATTATCGATTTCGGTCAGAATCTGGCAGGTGTACTGCGGGTAAAGGTGGATTTGCCCGCAGGAACAAAGTTGATACTAGATCACTTTGAGACCAAGGATTCTCAGGGGAATTATTTTAATAATATAGCTGGTGCTGACATGACAGGTCATACACAGACGGATGTATATATATCTAACGGGAAACCCGCAGAGTACAGACCGCATTTTACATATCATGGTTTCCGCTATGTGAGAGTGATATGTGATGCTCCGGTAAAGCCGGAAGATTTTACGGCAGTGGCGCACGCAGGACAATTTTGGGCAAGAGATAAGGAGGAAAAGAACATATGAAAATTCTGGCAATGATAATGCTCGTGCTGCTCATTTTAGCAGTCGGCTTTGTGGGGTATGTTTATAAGAAAAATGCGATGTTTCTGCCGGCACTGTTTGGCATCGGCGGTTTTCCGAATATAAAAAAGAAAGATTATTATCAGGCAGACGGAACATTCCGGAAAGCGGAAAAAGATGATAAAATGGCATTTTTTATGCAGCATCCGGTGTTTGGCGGCTATAAGCATATGTTTTTTAATGTTGAGGATAACGTGTTAAAAGCGATTGCCCCGGCAAAATATGCAGATTTTCTAAAAGCGCAGGGCAGAAGTGATCAGATGGAAAATGCACTGGAGGCTTTTAATTACCTGACCCGGCTTGTGGAAAGTGGAGAGGCGCAGTTGATTTCCGATATTAACTCGAAAGAAATGATAGAACAGAATCCATATCAGTCTCATTTGACCGGAATGTTTTACAAAGGAAAGCAAGGAAAACCGTTGGCGGTGGTCGTTCCCGGAGGTGGATTTATCAGTAATGTGACGGACTGCGAGGGATATCCCGTGGCAATGAAATTACACAAGTTGGGGTACTCCGTATTGGTAATCAGTTACCCGATTGGCAAACAGCTGGGAGAAACGGAACATGAAAAACAGGGGCAGGCAGCGGTCAGGGAGCTGGTGCAGGTAATCCGTTATCTGAAGGAGCATGAGCAGGAACTGTCTGTGGATATGGATGACTATGCGATATTCGGTTTCTCGGCAGGCGGCATGATGACTACGGCATATTCCTTCGCAAATTACGAGGACTGCTGTCACAAAGTAAAACTGCCGAGACCGAAAGTGATTTTCCCGATGTATGGTCTGGACTGGAATGTGAAAGCGCTTGAGCAGGATAAGGGACTGGCGGTATTTTCCATCGCAGGGCGCGAGGATGAATACGGATTCGGAAATGTAGAGAAGAGACTTCCGCAATTGAAATCCGTGTTGGGTGAGGACAATGTGTCTGTACGGATTTACGATAATCTCGGACATGGATTTGGTATTGGTTCCAATACCATAGTACCTCATTGGTTTGAAGAGGCAGTGGAATTCTGGGAGGCACATCGGAAATAATTTTTTCAAGAACAGGAAGAGTGAATTTTGAGAGGTCAAGTGTTTTATAAAATTATAAAACATCTGACCTTTTTTAAAGATGTTGGGGTCAAAAGCCCCCAACTATGATGCCTACGGATTGTTCCGTGCTTTGCACTCCCACAATCCTCCCAATTATTCGCAGAGTAGTCTCGGAAACTCAATAAATAATTGATATAATTCAGAGAGTATTCCAGCAAATCAGTAATACAGTGGTTTGCGAGCGGAGGAGATGATGTTTAGAAGAGCTGCAGTAAAAAAAAGACATGGTAAGCAGCCCTCTTGAATGAGAGCTGAAACAAACGCTATTGGGGAAAGAGTCCGCTTATATGTTGGATAGTTATCCATGGCAGAATCAAGGCACATATTTGATATGTGCAGGTCGGGCATGTGTTTTTCAAATTCATGGAAAGCTACCAGAAAACTGACAGAATCATGTCTTTTGGCACTGGTAAACCGCAAAAGGAGTGGAATATCAACGTGTAGTGAATGGCGCACAATTCACGAGAAATGACAATAGTTTTTTGGAAATTTGCTGAAAAAATTTAAAATCCCTCTCTGAAAATGGGAGGAAACGAAAAAAGTAACAAGTACAAAAAGAGCGGAGATTCGGGTTTTATGGAGTTTCCGAGACCGTTCTGAAATAGATAAGGAGGAAAAAAACATGGGTAAGTACAAAGGGCTGTTCTGGCCGGCAATCTTAGGCGTCAAGCATATGCCGAAGGTAAAGGAATCGGAGTTTTACAATGTCGCGGGAGGGTTCCGCAGGGCTACGATCAATGACAAGATTGCGTTCTTCCTGCAGCATCCCGTATGGGAGGGCAGGCCGGAGCTTTTTATGAAGACCGGGTCGCCAAAGGAAATATATGCCATGTCAGGCATGAGCGTCCATGGTTTGTGCAATCTTATCGGGCAGCCCGCACAGGCGCAGAGCATCGTGGATGGTTTCAACTATGTCGTGGAGCAGAAAGGGCTGAAAAAGGTGCATTTCATCAGCGGGCTTTATGCGGAGGATGAGGTAAGGCGTGATCCCGACAAGGGAAAGGTACAGGGGATCCTGTTCCAAGGGGAGCCAGGGAAGCCCGTGGCTGTGCTGATTGCGGGCGGCGGGTTTGACGGCGTAGCCTCTTATTTGGAGAGCATCCCGGCAGCCATGGAGCTGCACAGGAGGGGATACAGTGCGTTTGTGCTGGTCTACCGTGTGAATGTGGAGCTGCATGAAACCGAACCGCAGGCCAAGGGCGGGGAGGCATCCAAGGATGTGCTGCCGGCGGTAAGGTATCTGATAGGGCATCAGGCAGAGTACGGCTATACGATGGACGGCTTTGGTATGTTCGGGTTCTCCGCTGGAGGCCTGATGACGACAGCCTACGCATTTTCTGATTATAAGGACTGCTGCCATAAACATAATCTGCCAAGGCCCGCCGCCATCTTCCCCATCTATGGCCTGCACTGGGAGCTTAAGGTTCACGAGGAGGACAAGGGGCTTGCTATATTTTCCAGGGTCGGGCGGGATGACCCTACCGGTTTTGCGGCCGTGGAGAAGATCATCCCGGACATCAGGAAAGCGCTGGGGCAGGAAAATGTCGATATCGTCATGTATGATAAGCTGGGTCATGGCTTTGGCCTGGGGATAGATACTGCGGCAGAGGGCTGGCTGCGGGATGCAGTCGCATTCTGGGAGGAGCATCGGAAATGTTGATTTGCTCTTCACGGATTTCAACTGTTGTTTGTGCCGCGGTGCGGCATGTCCGAAAGCGTGGGAGAACAGGAGAAATGACAGTATGGGACAGGTAAAAAACAATGATTCTTTTTTGGGCAAGGCTGAAAAATTAAAGCCTGTGCTGAAGCACAGGATGCTCCGGCCGGTGGGCGTTGTGTCCTTTGAGCGGAAAAAGGCGGACAGCGGGGCGGATTTCTGGAATACGGTGGGAATTGAGCGGTTGGGGATCCTCTCCGTTATGTTATCGGACGAGCCTCTCGCATATCGTGGGATTGTCATCCCACTTTTAGGCTCATATTGGGGCGGGTCCCAAGGCCTTTCATCCACTTATGAGCAAGCTCATGTGGATTTAGACCTTTTGACCTTGGCATCATGACATTACCTGATTTGGGGCTCCCTTTGCGCCATGCCTGCAGTCAGTCCGGAAAGAAAAAGTGGCAATGCCTGTTTCAGACTGTTTTCCACTGCATCTACAATCTGTTTCACAAAAAGTTCTTCCCGTTCTCTTGTTTCCAGATAAGGATCAGCCCGTGTGCGGTAGTAGCGGTCAAAATAATCTACCAGTGCAAGAGAGATTACCTGACTGTAAGATTTAAAATCCTGCCTGTCCATTGTCTGTAAATATTCCCAGGCTCTCCGCTGCTGTTCTTTGTCCAGATTAAAACGCAGGTTTGTGTTGCGGATATTGTTCTGCATGGTTTATCCCCTCCTTTTCAGGCTCATATAAGCAAGAGATTCGTAACCTTTAGCGGTGGCGCAGATGTCATCAATGATGGTGACTCGTGATTTGTCATACGTTCCGAAGTTACGGAACAGGCATCCACCGCCGCCAACCACATACAGGCGCATCAGGTCAGGATTGTATTCATATTTGCGGAGCGTGGAAAAAAGTTCTGCCACATACTGTCTGGCAATAGAACTGATACAATCCAGATATGGTGCTGAAATGTCAGCTGTTCCAAACCGCAGAATCTGTTCTACTGTGGATTCTTCAATTTTCACTCCGAATTTGTCCAGAACAGCGTTCTTTGCAGCAATCATGCATTGGTTTACACCAAGTTTTTCTGTCCAGCATCGGCTCTCCTGCGCTTTCTTATTGTTGATATACAGAATGTTCATGGTTCCGTTTCCGATATCTGCAAGGAGATTGGTTCCCTTGAAATCTCCAAGTTGGTTTACGATAGCCGGATACCCCTGTGGGTAAAGGCTGCATCCCACAAAGTGGAGATGATACTCTTTGCTGTTAAAAAGGTAACGGACTTCTGGATTCTGGAGCAGATAGGAACGAAAAGCTTCTCTTTGAGTTCAGATCCATGTCAGAGGGAGTCCGGCAGCCAGATGGACATCTGCTTCACGGATGGAAAAGACATTCAGTTCCCTTGCAATAGCCATTAGCGTCAGAAGATAATATTCTTCGTCCATAGCTTTATCCGGGATAAATTCTTTGTGTCCTTCGCCAATCCGGTAGTAAATGCCGTTATATTCCAGAATATTCCCGGTGAAGATTGGTTCGGTTTCATAGGCTTTGATGCCGGTTGGTGTGACGATGTTTGCTGTTTTCATATTGCCGTAGCCATGATCTACAGCAATGATTTTTGTGTTTCTGAGTTCTCGCATAAAAAATACCTCCGTTTTCGTATTGATTGATTCAACAGGTCGTACCGGTGTGGTACTGCTCTGCTGCGAGATAAGCATACGAAGATCGGAGGAAAAAGGCATTGAGGGGAAATTGAGTCAGAAATTGAGTGAATGTTTGGAAAGTTGTAAAATTGAATTTCCATTTTGGTAAAGAATTACCACAGTAATTATGAGGAGATAACGTGAATGAAAAATATAGTGATTGGGTATCCGGCAAATTTGATTCTTAAAAGTAGCATTTTTAAATGCAGCAAATTTTTATTATAAAACATTACTTTACAAGAAGAATAAAAAAGCATATAATTCTTTAATAAAATATTTAATAAAAGAGGATGAGAAAACGGAAAATAAAGATAAAAGAAATATAACAAGAAAAAAAATAATTAATTATGTGCTGAACAATCATGTCACATCCAAGGCAGAAATCGCAAAAGAGTTAAACTTGAGTATGCCGACTGTATTAGCAAATGTGAATGACTTGTTAGAAAAAATGGTGTTGGAAGAAACTGGGGAATATGCTTCGACCGGTGGACGGAAGGCAAAAAGTATAGGGATTAATAAGTCGTACTGTCATGCAATGGGAATTTTGATTACAGCGAATCATATAGAAATGGTATTAGTAAATCTTGGAGATGAGATTATAAAAAAGGATCGCATCCGTTTAAAATTTACGGCAGAATTATCCTATTGTACAGAGGTGGCACAAAAGGTCAAAACTTTTCTGGAAGGCGAATTAGCGAAGGATACGCTACTTGGGATTGGAGTGGCGATTCCAGGAATCATTGATCAGAAAGAACAGATCGTTTTAAAATCTCATGCTTTAGGCATAGAGAATTATAGTCTGCGTTTTTTAGAGCAGGCTCTGGAAATTCCAGTATATTTTGAAAACGATGCTAATGCTGCAATGCTTGCAGAAAAAAAGCAAAAGTATCCAAATGCGATATATCTGTCTTTGAACCACACCTTAGGAGGTGCATTCTGCATAGATGGAAAGCTGTTTCGAGGGCAGAACCAGAAAGCAGGGGAGTTTGGTCACATGATACTCGTTCCCGGTGGAAGAAAGTGTTATTGTGGTAAATCAGGATGTGCGGATGCATATTGTGCTGCAAGTGTACTGACAAAAGATAACAGGCAGTCACTGGATGCATTTATGGAAAAAATTGAAAGTGGTAATGAAAAAATTTTGCAGAAATGGAATGAGTATCTGGATCATCTTGCTGTTTTGATATCAAATCTGCGGATGGCATATGATATGGATATCATACTAGGAGGTGATGTGGGAGGTGTATTGTCAGATTATATGATACCACTGGGAGAAAAAGTGATGGCATATAATGGCTTTGAGCACGATGTTTCATACTTGAAAAATTGTTCGTATAAGAAAGAAGCGTCAGCTGTTGGAGCCGCGAAATACTTTTTCACAAAACATATGGTAGAATTGTAGTAACTGTTCACAGGTAGGAATTTTCTGAACTGAAAATTCCGTACGGTACAGCTCCCACTGACAGGTTGCAAAGCGAATGCGGATGTCCGCTTTATATGTGTGAAAAACGAGAAGTTGTGTAAAATTAAAAAAAGAAATTATAGTAAAAAACGGAAAGAAAACAGTAACTACGGTTTCCTTTCCGTTTTTTTGCGTGGTGCGCCTGGCGGCGCACGTTTCTAACGGGTTAAAGTCCCGAATCCGCCCGGTAGTGGGAAGGATATAGCCGAAGGC
>NZ_JBDGDM010000048.1:0-34331 GCF_040908885.1 Ruminococcus sp. RTP21358st1_G6_RTP21358_211008 | reverse complement strand
ATGTTTCCCGTTCGACTTGCATGTGTTAAGCACGCCGCCAGCGTTCATCCTGAGCCAGGATCAAACTCTCTGATAAAATGTTTGATTCACTCAAGACAACCAACTAGCTTAGTTATCTCTCGTCATTACTGTTTTAAAAGTTTCATTCGAAAATGAATTGTATAAAGAAATTTTCGAGAATCGTATGTGTTTCACTGTTTAGTTATCAAGGTTGTTTCGCTGTCATCTATTTGCGACAGCTTATTTACTTTATCATATCTTTCAAATCTTGTCAAGCACTTTTTTCAAAAGTTTTTAAGATTTTCAAGACCCTGTCTAAAGTTGTTTGTTTCTGTCGTTCTGTTCAAGCGACTTGATTACTTTATCATAAGTTCAGTCATTTGTCAACAGTTAATTTGAATTTTCTGAAAACTATTTTATTTTTCAGTATTTCAGAAGCAATTCCTTGTGACAGCTTGTTTACTATACCACTGCCGCAAGGAATCGTCAAGCACTTTTTTACAAAAAAATTCATATTTTTTGTACAGGTTATCATTGCTTACTTTTCAAGTATTATTTCTCTATCTATTTTCACAAACGTAAACATAAAACCTATTTACTCATAATATACCGGATGGCATCCTGAATCTGTCTCACATAGACCAGATTAACCCCATCTGCTTTTTCCACTGAATTTCTGCATACCTCAGGCAGGATCACGGTGTCAAATCCCAGCTTTTTCGCCTCCTGCACTCTCTGCCCCGCCATACTTACGGCACGTACTTCTCCACTAAGTCCAATTTCACCAAAAGCCATCAATTTATCTGGAATTACAATATCCTTCATGCTGGATGCAATTGCCAGGCAGATTCCAAGATCAATCGCCGGTTCTGTCATCTTCATCCCTCCGGCAATATTTACATAGGCGTCAGAAGAAGCAAGATGAAGCCCAACTTTCTTCTCCAATACAGCCATGAGAAGATTGACCCTGTTAAAATCCGTTCCCACAGCAGTCCTTCTTGGAATACCAAAATTACTCTCACAAACCAATGCCTGAATTTCCACAAGGATCGGGCGTGTTCCCTCCATAGAACATGCCACAACACACCCTGACGCGTTCTCAGGACGTCCCTCTAAAAGATACTCCGAAGGGTTTGAAACTTCTTCAAGACCAGTCCCCTGCATTTCAAAAACGCCAATTTCATTGGTAGAACCAAATCGATTCTTCACCGCACGCAGAATCCGATAGGAAGCGTGTCTGTCTCCCTCAAAATAAAGCACTGTGTCAACCATATGTTCCAGCACTCTCGGACCTGCCACATTGCCCTCCTTGGTCACATGACCAACAATGAAAATCGTTATTCCAAGACCTTTTGCAATCTGCATCAGTACATTCGTAGACTCTCTTACCTGGGAAACGCTCCCCGGTGCAGAACCAATCTCCTCATCAAACATAGTCTGAATAGAGTCCACAATAGCTACATCTGGTTTCTTTCGTTCCATTACTTCTCGTACAGTATCCAGATTGGTCTCACATAAAAGCTGAAGGTTTTCGTTGAAAGTACCGATACGGTTAGCACGAAGTTTGATCTGACGCAAAGACTCCTCACCGGAAATATAGAGGACAGAATTTCCATTCTCAGCCAGATTCCGGCACACCTGTAAAAGAAGGGTGGATTTTCCGATACCCGGATCTCCCCCAACAAGAACCAAAGACCCGGGGACAATGCCGCCCCCGAGTACTCTGTCAAGTTCCCCTATTTTCGTTGTCTGACGTTCATCCTCTTTCAGACTGATCTCCTTCAGAATCACCGGTTCAGACTGCTGCCTGGAAACGGACTTACCGCCTCCTGATGCTTTTTTCCCTGTGGATACAGGTTCTTCCGCAAAAGAATTCCAGGCCTTACAGCCAGGGCACTGTCCCATCCATTTCGAGGATTCGTAACCGCACTCCTGGCAAAAATATACCATTTTTTTATTTTTTAGCATTTTACAATTTTTACATCAACAGCTGAGCCATTTCCAAGCTCTACGCTGAAAGAAAGCTTTCCGCCAAGGTTGGTCTCCATTTTACCTGTGCTTGCTCCGTCAAGATATACTTCATACTGAGCTTCTGCCTCAAGTTCAACCGTGATCTGTGCATCCTCCGGTCCTTCTACACGAAAACTCATCTGACTTCCGTCCTGTGCAAGATCAAATACAGCGGTACCTGGTACGGACTCATATACAAACATACCATTGCGTTCCAGCTTGGTGATCTCCTTGAATGTTTTTACTTTATACATATCTCCCTGATGGGGATAGTCTGAAACCTTTGATTTCTGGTTTTTCTCATAATCTCCAAAGCTGATGGTACCATTTTCCTCTGTACGGATCAGTTCCTTTACTACTGCCATGATGCTTGTCCTCCCTAAGACTCTTTCGTTATGTTCTCCAGCGGATTTCTCCTCGCCAGATCCTTTTCACCGGTTCCCCGATGTTGTACATATTATATAATAAAACTTTTTTCTTTGCCAGTCCCTTACATAAAATTTATAGTAATTTTAGAATATTACTGGTTACTGTTCAAACCTAATATTACTTCACAATAAAACGAATTTCTTTATTTCTATACTGTACCTGCACGATGTCTCCCCGCCTGATCTTGCCCTCCAGGAGCTCATTTGCCAGCCGGTCTTCTATCTTGGACTGAATGGCCCGGCGAAGAGGTCTTGCACCGTATTTAGCATCAAATCCAGCTTCTGCAATATAATCTACTGCAGAATTCGTCACATTCAGATGAATATCCATCTGTTCCTCACAACGTTTTTCCAGTGATTTCAGGAGCAGGAGTACAATCTTACGGATTTCCTCCTTATTCAAGGTGTGGAATACCATAATCTCGTCAATTCGATTCAGGAATTCCGGTTTGAAAAGACGGCGCACTTCTTCCATAACGCCGGATTTCATTTTTTCATAATCCTTTTTCTCATCTTTCTGGGAAATAAAACCAAGCTGCTTCGGTTCTACGATTGCCTGGGCGCCCGCATTGGAAGTCATGATAATGATCGTCTGTTTAAAATCCACTTTTCTTCCGTGGGCATCTGTAATATGTCCGTCATCCAGCACCTGAAGCAAAATGTTAAACACATCCGGATGTGCTTTCTCGATCTCATCAAAAAGAATAACACTGTATGGATTTCTGCGTACTTTTTCGCTGAGCTGTCCGCCTTCATCATATCCCACATATCCTGGCGGAGAACCGATCAGCTTGGAAACACTGTGTTTCTCCATATATTCAGACATATCCACACGAATCATAGCCTGTTCACTGCCAAACACAGCCTGAGCCAGTGCCTTGGAAAGTTCTGTTTTCCCAACGCCTGTTGGCCCCAGAAACAGGAAAGAACCGATTGGACGGTTCGGATCCTTCAAGCCCACACGACCACGTTTTACAGCCTGAGAAACAGCATGCACTGCTTCCTCCTGACCAATCACACGTTTGTGAAGTTCTTTTTCCAATTGAGCAAGACGTCTGGTCTCTCCCTCCGTCAGTCTTTGTACCGGAATTTTGGTCCAGTCGGATACAATCGAGGCTACGGCTTTTTCGTCCACTTTTCCGGATTTTCTCTGATTCTTCTTTTCTTCTTTTACCTGAAGCTGCTCAAGTCTGGCTTCTGCTTCCTTCTGTTTCTCCTGGCATTCTTTGGCAAGACTTAAATAACCAGTTTTGATGGCACGCTCTTTCTCCTGAAGGATTTCCTGAATCTCACGACTTAAATCCTCAATCTCGGAAGAAGCCTGATATCCGGAAAGCTGTACCTTAGATGCAGCTTCATCAATCAGGTCGATTGCTTTATCCGGAAGGAATCTGTCGTTAATATAACGTACTGACATTTTAACTGCTGCTTCCAAAGCTTCATCTGATATTTCTACTTTATGATGTCTTTCATAGTATGGGCGAAGTCCCTTCAGGATCTCGTAAGCCTCCTCTTCAGAAGGCTCTTCCACGGTAACAGGCTGGAAGCGTCGCTCCAGAGCGGCATCCTTCTCTATATATTTGCGATACTCTTCCAGAGTGGTCGCGCCTATGATCTGCAATTCCCCACGGGAAAGAGATGGCTTCAGAATATTGGAAGCGTCAAGGGCTCCTTCTGCTCCGCCAGCTCCAATAATTGTATGAAGCTCATCAATAAACAGAAGAATCCCCTGATTCTCACGTACTTCATCCACGACCTTGCGGATACGCTCCTCAAATTCACCTCTGTACTTGCTTCCAGCCACCATTCCAGACAGATCCAACACTACCAGTCGCTTGTCTTTAATCGTCTCCGGAACACTACCTGCAAGAATCCTCTGGGCAAGCCCCTCGGCAATGGCAGTCTTACCTACCCCTGGTTCGCCTACCAGACATGGATTATTCTTGGTTCTGCGGCTTAAAATCTGGATTAGCCTGCTGATTTCCTTTTCTCTTCCCACAACAGGGTCCAGTTTGCCCTCTGCTGCCATCTGGGTCAGATCACGGCTGTACTGGTCAAGCGCCGGCGTCGGGCTGCCTCCGAGATTTTGCATTGCCTTGGCAGCCTGGAACTCTTCCTGAATAGCCTCATTGTCATAGCCCATGGCTCCAAGGACTGCTGCGTAAAGCTTCTGGATATTCACTCCCATCGTATACAAAAGCCGGGTTCCAACACAGTCCGTCTCGCGGAGCATGGCAAGGAGCAAATGCTCCGTTCCTGCCTTCTCACAGCCAGAATTCTGTGCCTCTGCCACGGCACTTTTCAGAACCTTCTCTGTTCTCGGACTGTATGGCGGCTTCATTTCAATCTCAGTTATATTTCCCACTTCTGCCGGAGTTACCAGCTTATCGATCAGTTCCACCAGTTTCTTGCCATCTACCTGAAATTCCTCCAGGACTCTTCCGGCAGTGCCTTCTGTCTCACTTAAAAGTCCCAGTAAAAGATGTTCTGTACCAATATAGCCCAGTTCAAAATCAATGGCTGCTGCCTTTGCCAGTGTCAGGGCTGTCTGAGCCTGTTTCGTAAATTTATTTCGCATTGATCAATTGTTCCTCCTTACGCTAGTGTACAAACAAGTTGATTTCTCGAACAATCTCGCTTTTATTTCTCATATTCATCCAAAATCTCATCTATAAGACTATGCACTTCTTCCCTGGTCACATTATTGCAGCAGCCCCTTGCCAGCGCAACACGTAAATTCTGCTTCAATTCCTCCATAGCCCTTAACTTATCCACATCCAGACAGATTACTGCGCCTTTTCTTCTGTCAATGGAGACAAATCCTTCCTGGCGTAACAATGAATAGGCCTTGTTTACAGTATGCATATTAATTCCAATGGTATCCGCAAGCTGTCTGACAGATGGAAGAGGATCTCCTTCCTGCAACCGGGATGTGGCAATTCCCATAATGATCTGATTCATCAGCTGGGTATAAAGTGCCTCGTCACTCTGGAAATCTATCTCTATTACCATTTTATCCCTCCCTGTAAAAAATAGTGAATATCCCAAAAACAAAAGGACCGGAGTCATACAGCCCCGGTCTCTTCCTATCTTTCGTAATAAACACTTCGTTTAGATATAAGCCAAGCCATCTGCAAAGCTGGCAGCGCTCCCTATTCCTACTGAACCGGTGTCTCAGCTGCCGGTGCTTCTTCTGCCTTTACTTCACCCTCTGATGCCTTAGTCTCCTGCGTTGCTGCCGCAGCAGGTGCACTCTCAGCCGGTACTGAAGCCGGAGGAATCTCCACACCCAGAATCTTTCCAAGCTGTACTCTGTCAAGAATCAGATTGAATCCCATCGGGTTGATCACAAATGCTTTCGCCTGGTTGATAATGAGACCTGGCAGTTTGGCAAATGGAACCTTGGCTGCCCGAAGCTTCTTGCCTCTTGCAAATTTATCAAATTCCATAACATCTGTAAAAGCCGGCTGAAGAATATCCCCCTGTTTGTTCTTAAGATATGGAATGTTAACCTTGGTCGGGTCTTCCGGATCAGTAGCCATAGCTACCAGGAATTCAGATTTCTTAAGGTTCACGATCAGCTCTTCTTCCATTTCACGAAGGTTCACAGTGCGCTCCTCTTTCTTAATCGGGCGACGGAGCTCCTGCATAAAATAGATACCGGAAAGCTGAAGAGTGGAATTAAAAAGTGGCTGCTTCTTCGGCTCAAGCTGGCTGAAATCTGCCTGTCTGGCAATTCTGGTAAGTTCAACCTCAATCTGATTCTCTCCATCAACCCATACTACACTGTTTACACCGATTGCATAAAGTGTGCCGTAGAATCTTGGGTAGTCTTTCTTCTCATATTTCATTCCCATAAGAAGAATCTTATCCTCTAATTTCTTCTTACCAAATGCTTTAATCTCTTCTTCTGTGGCAAATACCCACACCTGATCATTAAAGCTCTCCTGATCGCAAATTACATATGGAAGCTTCGTAGCCTGTGAATACGCTACAAAGATTTCGTCTCTTGTCTGTAATTCCTTAATTGCTTCCTGTTCAGTGATTCCCATGTCATTATCCTCTCAGTCCTGGTTTCCTGCTGTCGTATACGAAAATTCTATGAACCTTGTCCTGTCTGGCAGATTTCAAAACATATCGACAAAAACCTAATATAGGTTTTATTTTATAACAAAATTGCAAAAAAGTAAAGTCTAACCGTCAGTGTTTTTATGCAATTTTACCGCGTTCCATACTAGAACGTGTCCCAAAAATCATTTTTTCATGCTGCACGCCCCAATTTTCGGCATATCTTGTCACGCCTGGCATCCACTGATCCGACAAGCCTTCTCTTATTTTGTCATAAATTCTACAATCTTATCAAGCTGTGCCAGCTGGTCTTCTTTCAGGGCAGACTTTACCGTTACCGTCTCTTCATAGATTTCCATATCTTTCATACCGGAAAGGATCTCTTTCATCTGCTTACCTGCAGTAGAAGCCCAGGTACCGTTTTCCAGAACTGCCACTTTTCTCTTCTGCAGATTGTGGGCAGCAAGTTCATGAAGCAGGGTTTCCATCTTCGGGAAAAGTCCTGCATTATAAGTCGGGCAGGCAAATACGATTCTGTCACAGCGGAATGCTTCCGCTACCAGATAGGAAGGATCTGTTACAGAAACATCATAAACCTTCACATTCTTCTCCCCTGCATCTGCCAGTCTGCCTGCCAGAACATCAGCTGCATTCTCCGTATTTCCATAAATGGAGGCATACATAACCACAACATTATGATCTTCAGGTGTATAAGTGCTCCATTTCTGATATTTGTCAATAAACCATCCAAGATCCTCTCTCCAGATAGGACCATGAAGTGGGCAGATCATGGCGATATCAAGTGTAAGGGCCTTTTTCAGGGCACTCTGAACCGGTCCGCCATATTTTCCAACAATATTTACCAGATATCTTCTGGCATCATCCAGCCACTCTTCTTTAAAGTTTACTTCATCTGCAAACACATTTCCATTCAGCGCTCCAAAAGTACCAAAAGCATCTGCGCTAAAAAGCACTTTGTCATATGCATCGTATGTAACCATTGCTTCTGGCCAGTGAACCATGGGGATCATGGCAAACGCAAGGGTATGTTTACCTGTACTGATGGTATCTCCCTCTTTGATCACAACTGCATGGGCATCCACGTCAAAGGTAAAGAACTGTTTCATCATGTTAAAGGTCTTGGCATTTCCCACAACCTTCACTTCCGGGAATCTTCTTACCACCTCTTCCACAATTGCACAATGATCTGGTTCCATATGGTTTACGATCATATAATCCAAAGGTCTGTTTCCAAGAACATGCTCCAGATTTTCAAAAAACTGTCCGCTTACAGACTTGTCAACTGTATCCAGAAGCACGGTATGCTCATCCAGGATCACATAAGAGTTGTAGGAAACTCCTCTTGGAATCGGGTAAATATTTTCAAAAAGGGCAAGT
Organism: Ruminococcus sp. RTP21358st1_G6_RTP21358_211008; assembly: GCF_040908885.1. Classification (NCBI taxonomy): domain Bacteria; kingdom Bacillati; phylum Bacillota; class Clostridia; order Eubacteriales; family Oscillospiraceae; genus Ruminococcus; species Ruminococcus sp. RTP21358st1_G6_RTP21358_211008. Next base: position 26,427 of record NZ_JBDGDM010000048.1, on the reverse strand, counting down.
CTTCTGTCACTTGCACCGATCCAGTATAAATCTTCGTTTACTTTCTTCACATTGTACATAATGGTTCCTCCTAATGCTTTTGCTAAATAAATTCTGCAACACAGAATTCTCTGACTTTTGTATTTTCATCCTGTCAGGACTTCCATAACCAAAAACAGACAGGAAACACTCTTGTCTCCTGCCTATTTTATACCACTTAATTATGCTTCGTCAATTGCTTTTCCAATATCATGGCGCATATATTTATTTGCGAAAGTGATCCACTCTGTTGCCGCATAGGCATTTTTTCTGGCCTCTTTCAGATTGCTGCCTGTGGCTGTGATTCCTACAACACGTCCACCATTTGTAACGATCTGTCCATCCTTAAACTTGGTTCCGGCATGGAAACAGTAATATCCCTCTTTATCCTTGAAATTCTCAAATCCATACATCGGGATTTCTTTCTCATATTTCACCGGATATCCGTCACTTGCGAGAACTACACAAACAGCGGCATTGTCCTCAAACTGAAGATCGATCTGATCCAGAGTTCCATCAATGCAGGCTTCCATAACTTCTACAATGTCGTTCTTCATACGCGGAAGAACAACCTGTGCTTCCGGATCTCCGAAACGGGCATTGTATTCCAGTACCTTCGGACCATCTGCTGTCAGCATCAGACCAAAGAAAATGATTCCTTTAAATTCTCTTCCTTCAGCGGCCATTGCATCCACAGTTGGCTGATATACATATTTCTTACAGAACTCATCCACCTCTTTTGTGTAGAAAGGACTGGGAGAAAAGGTTCCCATTCCGCCTGTATTTAAGCCCTGGTCACCGTCCTTTGCACGCTTATGATCCTGTGCGGAGGTCATGGTTTTAATTGTTTTTCCATCTACAAAAGAAAGAACGGAAACTTCACGACCAGTCATAAATTCCTCAATAACCATGGTATTTCCGGCGCTTCCAAACTTCTTATCTTCCATGATCTCTTTCACACCAGCTTCTGCTTCCTGAAGATTCTGACAGATCAGAACACCTTTTCCAAGAGCAAGTCCGTCTGCTTTGAGGACGATAGGGAATTTTGCTTCGGTGCGAAGATAAACCAGTGCCTTTTCCGGGTCATCAAAATTCTCGTATGCGGCTGTCGGAATGTTGTATTTCTTCATCAGATCCTTGGAAAATGCCTTGGAGCCTTCCAGGATTGCTGCATTTTTACGAGGTCCGAATACCCGTAAACCGCGGGATTCAAACTCGTCTACTATACCGCCTACCAACGGATCATCCATACCGATGATGGTAAGGTCTATCTGATTTTCCTGAGCAAAATCAGCAAGTTTTTCAAATTCCATAGCACCAATGTTCACGCACTCTGCATACTCTGCAATTCCTGCATTTCCCGGTGCACAGTAAATCTTATCTGCCTTAGGGCTTCTGGATACACTCCATGCGATTGCATGCTCTCTTCCGCCGCTTCCTACGATCAGTACTTTCATAATCTCCTCCTTAATCGCTGATAGTCACAATATGATCTTCTACCGAAATCTTTCCATTGGCAATGAGATTAATTGCTTTCGGAAGGATCTTCCACTCTGCCTTTTCCATTACACTTCTCTGAAGAGACTGTGGGGTATCATCCGGCTCGATTTTTACTGCTTTCTGCAAAATAATAGGGCCGGTATCTGTACCTGTATCCACGAAATGAACAGTAGCACCTGTTACTTTCACGCCTCTTTTTAAGGCAGCTTCATGAACATGAAGTCCATAGTATCCTACGCCGCAAAAGGATGGGATCAGGGATGGATGGATATTGATGATCTTATTTGGAAATGCCTCCACGATCATAGGTGGAATTGCAACCAGATAGCCTGCAAGAACAATCAGTTCTGCTCCGCTTTCCTGCAATTTCTTTAAAAGTGCCTTATGAAATTCTTCACGGTTTTCAAATTCTTTAGGTGAAATACAGACAGCCTCTATACCATGGTTCTTCGCTCTTTCCAGTGCGTAAGCATTTGGATTATTGCTGATCACAAGAGAAACTTCCGCGTTGGTGATCCTGCCGGAATCAATGGCATCCAGGATTGCCTGGAGATTGGTACCGCCTCCTGATACCAGGACAGCAACCTTTAGCATAATGTCACTCCCTTTTCTCCTGCTTCAATACGTCCTACTACGTATGGTGTCTCACCTGCTGCCTTGATTGCTTCCATAGTCTTATCTACATCAGCCGGATCAACTGCCAGAACCATACCAAGTCCCATGTTGTAGGTGTTGTACATCATCTTTTCTTCAATGTCTCCGGTCTTTGCAAGAAGCTTAAAGATCGGAAGTACCGGATAACTGTCTTTCTCGATCACGGCTCTTGTGCCCTCTTTGAGCATACGAGGTACATTCTCATAGAAACCGCCGCCTGTGATATGGCTGCATGCGTGGATCTTAACCCCTGCATCTTTAATGCTCTTAAGAGCTTTTACATAAATCTTGGTTGGTGCGATCAGCGCCTCACCAAGGGTAGTTCCAAGTTCATCATAATATGTGTCCAGAGACTCTTTTGTCATCTCAAACACTTTGCGGACAAGAGAAAAACCATTGCTGTGTACGCCTGAGGAAGCCATTCCGATCAGAACATCTCCGGTATTTAAATTCTCTCCTGTAATCAGGTCTTTTTTATCAACAACACCAACTGCAAATCCAGCCAGGTCATACTCGTCTACCGGATAAAATCCTGGCATCTCAGCAGTTTCGCCGCCGATGAGGGCTGCGCTTGACTGGCTGCAGCCTTCTGCAACACCTTTTACGATCTCAGCAATCTTCTCCGGATAGTTCTTTCCACAGGCAATGTAGTCCAGGAAGAAAAGAGGTTCTCCGCCTGCACATGCAATATCGTTTACACACATTGCCACACAATCGATTCCAACAGTGTCATGTTTGTCCATAATAAATGCCAGTTTCAGCTTGGTTCCAACTCCGTCAGTTCCGGAAACCAGTGTAGGCTCTTCCATATCCTTGAAGCTGTTCATGGAAAAAGCACCTGAGAATCCGCCGATTCCTCCAAGTACTTCTGGTCTCATAGTCTTTGCAATATGCTGTTTCATTAATTCTACTGATTTGTATCCTGCCTCAATATCAACGCCCGCGTTCTTGTAATCCATGCCTTTTTCCTCCCAGAATTTTATGGTTTCTATTATGGTGTTTATTATGGTTTTCATAGAAAGATCCTGCCTCGCAGGATTCTTCACCTGCATCAGCAGAAAAGGTTATTCTGCCCCTGCTGTATAATTCTATTTTGTATAAGCCTTATGTCCCACTTCCTGTAATTTCGCATCCTTGGCTTCGACCTGCTCTTTCAGCTCCTGGCTGTAGGCTTTCAGACGTGCAAGAAGCTCCGGATCGGATGTTGCAAGAATCTTCGCTGCAAGAAGACCAGCATTTGCCCCTCCGTTAATTGCAACAGTTGCTACCGGAATGCCGGATGGCATCTGTACAATGGAATACAGGGAATCTCTTCCCCCAAGTGATGTAGTGTGCATAGGAATTCCGATAACCGGCATCGGGAAAATCGCTGCGCACATTCCTGGTAAATGTGCTGCCATACCGGCACCTGCAATGATGACCTTAAATCCCTTTTCCTCAGCTGTCTTCGCATAATCAAAGAACACGTCCGGCTCTCTGTGTGCGGAGATGATACGCATTTCGTAATCAATCCCAAGTTTCTCCAGAATGTCTGCTGCCTTGCTCATTACCGGCATATCTGAATCACTGCCCATTACAATTCCTACTTTTGGCATAATATTCTCCTCTTTTAGTTATATTTAGAACTACCATTCGCGTAAATTCTACTAAGAATAACATTTTCTGTCAATACGATTGAGGCAAAGAAAAATTTTGTAGGGCTAATTAATTTTGCTGTTAGATTTTAAATTTTTCTTTATTCCTCAAAAGGTTTATTCAGTTCTTCCGTTCCGGCCAGCACAAATCTGCCATCCTCAATAATCGAAATTTTCTCCCCATTCTTTCCAGGAACACAGATGCTTCCCAATTCATCATAAGGAATGGTAATATCTGTATGACAGCCAAAGTACGCCTTGCTTATATCTTCTTTTCTTAGAATGGAGATTTCATTATCTCTTGCAATGATCTCTTTTCCATCCGGATTGTACATGGCAGTATCCTCAGACCAGCTGTAACAGGTATCACCTACTGCAAAATGGGGTCCCATTTTTTCTGCAATCAGAATAGGCAGCTTATCTGCAATGTTGTATTTCTTCGCAGCTACATAAGCCGTAGTATTCGTTCCGATTGCAAATTCACCCATTGGAAGTGTTGGATGATGGAACAGGATATTATCCTCAATATATTTTTTATTCTCTTCTTCATTTTCAAAATTTCCGCAGGAATAGGATGCAATTTTTCCATCTTTAAATTCAAGCTTCAGATCACGAAACTGAAGGCCTTCCAGATATACCTGGCTTACATGAAGAAGACCGTCTGTTCCGGAAAGAACCGGGGAAGTAAACACTTCACCAACGGGAATATTTACATCCGCTACACAGTTCTCGAAATTGGACTGCTTCGCCGGGTCGGTAAGAGTGTGCAGATGTATCCTGAGATCTGTTTCATTTGCTCCTTTTCCCTTTACAGATACCCATTCTGCAGTATCCAGAGTATCGATAAGGGTCTGCTGGATTTTCTGATAAAGCTGGTAATCCAGGGTGTTGATTTTCACGATCTGGCGGAAAATCTCCTCATAATCACCGCCGATCTCAGGGACCGGATATGCAATAATGGTAAAACTTCTCTCATCACCTTTAATGTAGCGGTTTGTAATCTGTCCAGCTTCATTTTGCATCTCAATTTCCAGCTTCTGCTGGGCATCACTGAACTGCCATGCCTCTTTTACACTCACCGGTGAAAACGGAGCTTCCCCAAATACCTCAATGCAGGCTGGACCAGCGTGAACATACGCCAGCTCCTTATATTTCTCATAGGAAGTCTGCAGGGCACGAAGGCGCTTCTGCACAAAATCCTGATCCAGAAAAAGTGCCCCGTCCTGTCGATGATCATAGTCAAACTGCGGGTTTGCAACAGCGCCTGTATAGCCAATTCTATAAGAGCCGCGCCTGTTTACCGCATGGGTCGGATAGCGATATATAACTGGCTTCAGCCCCATCTCCTCAAACTGAAGAACTGCCGCTTTTACCATACGTTCAAAACCAAGGTTGTAGCGGATATTGACTGTTTTCTTTTTGCTCAGGTCTTTGTGTCCATTTACAAATCCCAAACGGTAGCCCTCTGTATAGGTTCTTGCGCAGGAATCGATTTCTTCCTGGGAAAGACCGTTAAGAAATGCAGCCACTCCAAGTTCATTCTCTGTAATGCATTCTCCAAACAGATACAGGTAACGAAGGTCTGAAAAATCAGAATTCATGATAATTTTTGCCGCAAAATCCAGCTCCGGGTCCACGCACTCTCTAGTGCGGTACTCTATCATATCCTGGCAGTAATCATTTGCATAGGAATTTAAAATCCCCCTCAATTCTTCTTCTGTAGGAATCTCTTCCTGAGCAAAAGCGCCATAAACTTCCAGAAACAGCTCCAGAAGCACAGTTATGTCCCACAGCCTCTTTTCAAAGGCATAGACCACAATACCACGCAGCTCTGCATACAGGAAAGAAAAGTCTTTTCCGTATTCCCCAAGCTTTTCACAGGCATAAACCGGATTCCCGTAACTGTTTTTATAATTTTCCGGAAGGATATCTGCATACAGATCACGATTCAGTTCTTTCCATTCATCTATAGATAAATCAGCCGCATCTGCAAGTTTCCTTGGTTCCCTGGTTTCTCCCAAAAATACAACGCCATCCATAATTTCCACATTTTTTTCAAGAAAAGCAGCTGTTTTCTGGAAAAAGTCCAGATATGGCATCTGTACTGCTTTCTCCTCTTTGATCTCACATACTCTTTCTTTTGCAAGAGCATAACGTTCCATCAGTAATTCGTCCACACGTTTCCCTCACTTTTCATTTTTTTATACGAAGCTATCCGTCACGGCACCGACAGCGCCTGTTTGAATAATTTTTTCCGCGATCAGCACACTTCTTATTCTTTTTTGGACATATCGTCGATCACATGTCCTTTTTCTACATGCTGGTCAATCAATTCCTGCATATATTCCCAGATTTTTGGTGCTCCCTCACCAGTACGGCGGTTTCGTGTGTAAATCTGACTTTTCTTCACGCCATGCTCTACCCAGCTGATTCCATCTGTAGCATTGTTCAGAAAAAGAGGCTGACTGTTGTCCAGCATGTGCGCATATTTGGCCTCTGGTGTTTCATAAGCTTCGAACTCTTCCCAAAGATTATAAAGCCATTTTCCCTGATCCTCCGGAAGAATACCGTAAATGCGCTGTGCAGCCGCTTCTTCTCTTGTATGCTGGGTAGCTCCCCCAACAGCGTCATAAGCATAGGTATCTCCAGCATCGATCTCTACCAGATCGTGAATCAGTACCATAGGAATGACTTTGGAAAGGTCAACTTTCTCTGGTGCATATTCTTTCAAAAGTACTGCCATAAGTGCCAGGTGCCAGGAATGTTCTGCATCGTTTTCCTTGCGTTTTCCATCCGCCAGATAGGTCTGACGCATAATATTTTTCACTTTATCTGCTTCCAGAATAAAGTCCAATTGCTTTTTTAAACGTTCATCCATATATATTCCCCTTCCCCTGTCTGATCAATTATTATTGCTTTCAAACGGATTTCCACAATACATACGCCGTGCTCTACAATCCGGTCAGGTACACTCCGATCCACACGATCAGAAACAGTCCATTGCTGATCGAACCGATAATACTGGTTTTATGGCTTCTGCCCTCCTCAGAAAAGCTGAGCAGTCCCATAATAAATCCGTATACGGAAAGAAGGGTGGCAAATAAGCCCACTCCTCCTACCAGAAACCCAAAGCTGTCATCCAGAAGATATGCCAGGACAACAGCCGTTATAAACAACAAAAAGGACGCTGCCGCCAGACCGGCAGACAGCTTCCCTTTTTTCGCTTCTTTTTTCTTTGTAAATGAATATCTATATCTTCTTGCCATAATGGAACTTTCTCCTAAATGGACATGTCTGCCCACGCAGGCATGTCAAAATATGAAAGTCAGCTGCTGCCATACAATATCCATAAATCCGCTTAGGTAAGCATGGCTCATTCATGGCTGCTATCCAGGACTTTCCTTCGAATATGATTGCAGATGAAAAAAAGAACATACCCCAAGGTTGCCCCCAGGGTGTTCAAAATCATATCATCCACATCAAAACAGCCAACCTTCGTGACCAGCTGGATCACTTCCACAGTCAGACTTAATATAAATCCTGATACACAGATGAGAAAACCGCTGTTCATTCTTCGGAAAATAACAGGAAGGATAAACCCGAAAGGCAGGAAGCCTATCACATTTCCGAATATGTTGGAAAATACTGCAAATGTGCCAAGCTGCTCCCGGTATATCCAGAACCTTCTGATTTCCACAAAGGGAATCAGATTATACCTGTATACCCGTTGCGCCTCTGCCGCCCTGCCATATTCCTCTGAAAAGAACAGAAAATAGACAAGAAAGATTATATAGATGACGAACAGCAGGATTCCCATACGGCGAATTAAAGTCTTCGTTTCCTTTTTCAAAAAAATCCCCTTAAATCATCATATCGGATTTGCCCTTCAGAAGTCTGGCACCATTCACGATCATGAGAATACCAGTGGACACACCTGTCACCAGTGTGATAATCCCAAGTGCAATACTTCCGGCACCTACACCAGATACGATTTTGTAAAGTTTTTCACTCATCAGCATTTCCTCCTTTTATCATTATGCCGCCAGTTGCCGCAGCACACTTTCAGAATTTTTAATGCTGCATAGAATTTTCTTATTCTGCGCCGTACTGCTCATAGTATGCATCAATAGCAGCTTTTAATGTGTCATCAATGATGACTTTCCCTTTATACTCTTTGTTGTAAAGATGCTCTACCACCTCTGCCATAGTTACAATAGCAGTTGTCTTAAGACCATATTTCTCCTCAATCTCCTTTAAAGCACTCTTGGTACCCTGTCCGCGCTCCATACGGTCTACAGAAACCACAAGACCGATTGGAGAAACGTCACCCTGAGCTTTGATGATCGGCAGAGTCTCCTGAATAGAAGTTCCGGCTGTCGTAACGTCCTCGATGATCACAACCTTATCTCCGTCCTCAATCGGGCTTCCAAGAAGAATTCCCTTATCCCCATGATCCTTTACCTCTTTACGATTGGAGCAATAGCGGATATCCTTGCCATACTCCTCGCTGATTGCCATTGTCGCTGCAACAGTCAGCGGAATTCCCTTGTATGCAGGTCCAAAAAGCACATCAAAATCCAGACCGAATTTGCTCTCAATTGCTTTTGCATAATACTGTCCTAATTTTCTTAACTGAGCTCCTGTACGATAAAATCCTGTGTTTACAAAAAACGGAGTCTTTCTTCCGGATTTGGTTACGAAATCTCCAAATTTCAATACATTGCAATCAATCATAAACTCAATAAATTCCTGTTTATACTGTTCCATTTTTATCCTCCTCGTATATGGGCTGTATCTGTTATTGGTCTTTCTTAAATCATATTTGAAAAAGCTCTTGCATACGCCGGTTTCAAAGCAAAACCCGGTTACATTATTGTTCACTCCGTAATCAGTAATGTAAGCTTCGTGCTCTCTTTATAGTAGCACAAAATATGGGCATGGTCAAAATCTCTTTTAAACCGCGAAGTAAAACCTATTTCAGTGTTACTGTTCACTCCGTTCACAGTAACACGCTTCGCGATGCACAGAAATCATGCATTCGCATGATTTCGCACCACACTTCTCGGGTTTTCTGTGAACTACGTTCACGAAAAACACCTCGCGGAATGTCACCAGTGAACAGTAACCTATTTCACACATCCAATCAGCTCATTAATATCTTCCACTTTCTGTCTCTCAAGGAATGCAGCCATACCATCCACAACCTCCTGAGTAGTGTATGGATTGATGAAATTTGCAGTTCCTACAGATACTGCGGTGGCGCCCGCCATAATAAATTCCAGGGCATCTTCAGCACTTGCAATTCCACCCATTCCGATGATTGGGATCTTCACTGCATTTGCCACCTGATAAACCATACGCACTGCCACAGGCTTCACAGCCGGACCGGACATACCGCCTGTTTTATTTGCCAGTGCAAACGTTCTGCGGTTAATATCAATCTTCATTCCGGTAATGGTGTTAATAAGGGAAACCACATCTGCACCGCCTGCTTCTGCTGCCCTTGCCATCTCTGTAATATCTGTTACATTAGGACTCAGCTTCATAATCACCGGCTGTCTGGCATATTTTTTTACTTCTCTTGTAATGGCCTCCAGAGCCTTGGGATTCTGTCCAAAGGCAATGCCACCTTCCTTTACATTCGGGCAGGATACATTGATCTCCAGCATATCTACTGGCTCATTTCCAAGACGTTCCACAACCTCACAGTAGTCCTCTGTGGTCTTTCCGCATACATTTACAATGATCTTCGTATCGAATTTCTTCAGAAATGGAATATCTCTCTCACAGAAAACATCGATTCCGGGATTCTGAAGACCGATAGCATTCAGCATTCCTCCTGTGGTCTCTGCCACACGGGGCGTAGGATTTCCAGGCCACGGCACATTTGCCACGCCTTTTGTCACGACTGCACCAAGATTATTCAAATCTACAAATTCACTGTATTCCGCACCGGAACCAAATGTTCCAGATGCAGTCATTACTGGATTTTTCAGAGTCACTCCTGCAAGATTTACGCTCATTTTGCTCATAACTCCACCTCCGTACTTCTGAACACCGGACCGTCTTTACATACGCGCTTATTGTGTACATGAGAATGGGCATCCGTTTCTGTGGACTGGCATACACAGCCAAGGCAGGCACCGATACCACATGCCATGCGCTCTTCCATGGAAACCCAGCAGGGGATTCCCTTCTCCAGTGCATAGGCCTTGATGGCGCGAAGCATAGGCTTAGGACCACAGGCAAAAATCACGTCTGCTTCCAGGTCATTCCCCCGGATCGCATCCATTACATTTCCTTTGGTTCCGGCAGAGCCGTCTTCTGTTGCAATGTATACCTCACCATTTTTTTCAAATTCCTCATTTAAAAACAGCTCATCACGATAGCCAAGAACTGCAATCTTCTTAGCATCCAGCTGCTTCATGGTCTCCAGCATAGGCGGAACACCGATTCCTCCGCCCATAAGGAATACCCTCCTGCCAGCAGCCTCTTCCAGCGGAAATCCATTTCCAAGAGGTCCAAGAAGTTCAAGCTGTGCACCTGCATGCAGTCTGGAAAAGCTTTCTGTACCTGTTTTCGGACCTGTTACACGATAGACAAGGCGAAGTGCACCTTTTTCTTTATCAATCTCACAAAGACTGATAGGACGTGGCAGCAGTTTGCTTCCATCCTGTGTATAAACGGAAACAAACTGTCCCGGCTTCGCATTCCCTGCAATGGTCTTTGTCTGAATCCACATGCTGTAAATGTCTTTTCCAATACATTCCTGGCTGAGGACTGTACAGGTTTCTTTTACCTTTGTACCCATTTTCTTCCTCCTAGCGGTTCTCAAGTGCAGTGCTGATATCAAGAATCATGTCTTTCACTGCCTGACGGGAAGCATCTGCATAGTTCGCTTCACCAAACTTTGCGTATTTCTCCTGCTTGTAAGCTGCAATAATTCCTCTGGAGGAGTTTACGATAGCGCCAAGACCATCTTTGTTAAAGAAATGTACAAGATCTGCACCCTTACCACCCTGTGCACCATATCCTGGTACCAGAATAAAGGTTTTTGGCATAAGTTTTCTTAATACTTTGCCCATTTCCGGATAGGTAGCACCTACAACTGCGCCTACATAGCTGTAACCGTCTCCCATAAGCTCATCTCCCCATTTGGCAACTTTCTCACCAACCCACTCATAGAGAGGACGTTTTTCAATTATTCTGTCCTGGAACTCACCGCTGGACGGATTGGAGGTCTTAACCAGAACAAAAATTCCTTTTTTCTCTTCTTTACAAACATCCATGAAAGGCTTCACTCCGTCTGTTCCAAGATATGGGTTTACAGTTGCAAAATCCTCATTAAATGGAACATAAGTCTTGCTTCCTACCTGAACCTTTCCAAGATGTCCGACAGCATAAGCTGCAGATGTGGAACCGATATCACCACGTTTAATATCTCCAATTACTACAAGGTCTTTTTCCTTGCAATAATCTACAGTACGCTTGTAAGCCATAAGTCCCGGAATTCCAAACTGTTCATACATAGCGATCTGCGGCTTCACAGCAGGAATCAGATCATATGTGGCATCCACAATTCCTTTATTGTACTGCCAGATTGCTTCTGCAGCACCTTCCAGCGTCTCTCCGAATTCCTTGAATGCAGCTTCCTGGATCTGCTTCGGAATATAATTCAGCATTGGGTCAAGGCCTACTACAATAGGGGCTCCTGTTTTCTTGATATTGGCAATAAGTTTGTTGATCATGGGTGTTTCCTCCTTAATATGTTTTCCTGGAAATTTCATTTTTTTCTTATTTATCAGCAGAATCCTTGTACACAATCTTACCATCGCAAATAGTGTATAGAATCTTTCCTTTCACCTCTTTGCCCTCAAATGGGGTGTTTTTGCCTTTGGAAACAAAGTCTGCTTTGTGAATGGTATATGGATTCTTAATGTCCGCGATTATCACATCTGCCGGATGTCCTTTCTGTAAGGTTCCACATGGCAGGTTCAGAATCTGAGCCGGATTGTAGCTCATCTTCTCTACAAGCTGGGAAAGAGTGAGGATTCCAGTCTCTACAAGAGCGGTGTAACTAAGTGCAAAGCTGGTCTCGATTCCCACAATTCCGAAAGCTGCGGTTCTCATGGAACCGGTTTTGTCTTTCTGGGTGTGTGGGGCATGATCCGTGCTGATTACCTGAATGTAGCCCTCTTTCAGACCTTCAATCAGCGCATCCACATCTTTCCTGGTACGGAGAGGCGGATTCATTTTATAGTTTGGATCATCTCTTTCAATATCATCAGATGTGAGTATAAAATGATGGGGGCAAACTTCTGCTGTTACATTCTCAATGCCTTCTGCCTTTAACATTTTCATCATAATTGCAACACCTTTTGTAGAACAGTGGCAAAGGTGCAGCTTAGCGCCTGTCTCAATGGCAAGCAAAGAATCTCTTGCCGCAATGGTATCTTCTGTAGAATTGCAGATTCCCGGAAGCCCAAGGCGTTTGGCGTTCTCATCCTCATTCATGCAGCCGTTTCCACGAAGAGACATATCCTCACAGTGGTCAAAGATAGGAAGTCCGGCTTTCACGGCTTCTTCCATCGCCTGCTTGCAAAGGCTTGCTTTCATAACAGATTTACCATCTTCGGAAAGAACAGGTACTCCTGCTGCTGCCATGCCTGCAATATCAGAAAGCTCCTCCCCAAGTTCTCCCTTTGTCATGGCTCCTGCCTGGAGCACATGAATAGCGGAAACCTGCGCAGCTTTATTTTTCACATAGTTTGCACGGTCAGGGCTGTCAATAACCGGTGTGGTGTTCGGCATCGCCACTACAGTAGTCACACCGCCTCTTGCAGCTGCATGGGAACCGGTTTCAATGTCTTCCTTCTCCGTCTGTCCAGGATCACGAAAATGTACGTGAAGATCCACAAGGCCTGGCATTACTACCAGTCCCTTAGCGTCTATAATCTTGTCATCTTTATTCTTTGCTTCCAGCTTCTCTCCCACTTTTTGGATTACGCCGTCATCCAGATAAACATCCGCAATTTTATCAATCTGAGCAGCCGCATCCACAACACGTCCGCCTCGAATCAGAATACCCATTTGGTTCTCTCCCTTCTGGTATAACGTAAACTTTATCACAACCTATCATACACGAATTTTTTCATTTAATAAAGAGTTTTTTTCCCTTCCGGCATTTTTCCTTATATTTTCCACCCAATTATATTTTTTGTTGCACAATTTTAATTATCCTTGACTTTTTTTAGTTCAGGTTATATAATCAATCCATGTCGAAGATTATTTAATGTAAAATCACTAGTTTTTAGAGATTATATATTTACATGATATAGTCTGTAAAATCTGGTGATTTTTTTCGCCAGAACATCTTTTTAATTTTTTATTTTTTATGGAGGTAACTCAAAATGAACAAGGGCACTGTAAAATGGTTCAACGCTGAAAAAGGTTATGGTTTCATCACAGGAGAAGACGGAGCTGATGTATTCGTACATTTTTCTGCAATCAATGGTGAAGGCTTCAAATCTCTTGAAGAAGGCCAGGCTGTAACATATGACTTAACAGAAGGCGCTCGCGGAATGCAGGCTGCTAACGTTACTAAGTTATAATTGAAGCAACTGAAGCAGAAATTTCCCCTCGGAATCATATCCGGGGGGAATTTTTTATGTAATAAGAAATCTCCTCAGAATTTCCTATTATAAAAAAATCCCTATCTGGCAGGATTACACTGCAGCGGAAGGGTAAATATCGCCCAAGACGCCCCACCGTAGGCGGAGAGTCCTGTAGACAGGATTCTTTTTATTGTTATTATATAAACAAAATGGGGACAGATCCGAAATCCATCCCCATCTTTTTAAGCTACCTCAGGCAGTTTTTTCTTATATTTTCTTATATTTCATACTTATTCCGCCTCTGAATCTGCACTAAGTCCATTCAGATAAGAATCCAGTGCAGAAGTATCCATAACAGTCTCTGTCGTCACAGTCTCCTGACCTTCTGTAACCTTTCCGTAAACAGAATAACCAATCCAGCATACAGCAACCATACACGCAACAAGCGCTGCCAGTTTCTCAATAGTAAGGATCAGTTTCTCCTTTTTCATAATTTTCTCACGGTTTGCTTTTTCTGCTTTATAGGCATCTACTTTCTTCTGACTCATAGCCGCACGTCTCCTTTGGGATAAAATATCAACTTAGATGAGTATATCATATTTCCCAACAAAATGGAAGTATGTTCACTTACAGTTCACAAAAAACGCCTCGCGAAATGTTATCAGTGAATACGCTCTAGAGCATGTTTGAAAAAGGCTTTCTGCAAGATGTGCGTCATAATTTGTGGGAGATTTTGTCCGGATGAGGGCGCCGTAGCGGGCTACGGCAACCGAATTCGGACAAAATATACCGCAAAGTGGGGCGTGCAGATTGCGGGAATGATTTTTCAAACAGGCTCTAGCATCAGACAGCCACAATAATTCCTCCATCATTTGCATACATACTGCTGACACCGGCTGTGTCAAGAACCACAATATCAGCCAGCTTCATCTTCTCCTGGATGGCTTCTTTAAGCATATTTGCTTTCTTCGGGCTGTTGCAGTGGGAAATGGCAAGAATTTTGTTCTCACTGTTTTCTGTCACTTCCACAATTTTATCCACCATTTTCACAAGCGCCTTATTCATGCCTCGTGCCTGATCCAGCTGGCAGATCGTCCCCTCCGGAGTAGATCCCATGATCGGTTTGATCTTAAGGGCTGTTGCCACAAGCGCTTTCACACGGCTGAGGCGGCCATTTTTACGTAAGGTTTCCAGATTCTCCAGCACAAAAAAAGTGTGCTGTTCTTCAATATATTTATTCACAACGCTGACAACATCCTCAAACGGAAGGCCGGCATCTTCGCACTGTGCAATTTTCATTGCAATCAAAGTCTGCCCTATAGAAGCAGAACAGGAATTGAAAACATGAATCTGAACGCCTTTCTTCTCCTCATGAAGAAGACTTGCTCCAAGCACTGCACTGTTATAGGAACCACTGAGTTCAGAGGAAAGAGTAACGCAATATATATGTTCAGCTTCGCAGTCAAATGCCTTTCTGTAGCTCTCTGGCGACGGGCAGGCTGATTTCGGACATTCCGGGCAGGCGGCAACTTTCTGTAAAAAATCTGCCTGGTTAAATGTCTCATCATCTATTATATTCTCACTTCCAACAGTCAGTGTAAGCGGTACGGAAGCAAATCTTTCATCCTGTTTCCACTGCTCCAGAAGTTCTCCACAGCTATCTATCACAATTTTATAACTCAATTATATCGTCCTCTTTTCCGTAATATGTAGTTTTAAATACCACATCTATATTAACACATTACTATGTGTTTGAAAAGAGTTTTTTCTTCCATTTTCCCCCAAATTGCTTTATAATGGTTATTGTTCATCAGCAACTGATTTTCATATATTGATGTCGTCGACAGGCGACATGCCCTTTAGAAAGGAGGTCCCTATGCTCGCTTTAAAAATCACTGACCAGAAGAATTTTACCAATAAGCTTTTTCTTGGAGATACCTTCGATCTCTTCTGGCTAAACCAGGCAGAGATCATTACCAGCAATGTTTTTTCCATTGACGGCAAACTCCAAACTGATTTTTTCGATAATGATGAGCAGGAATTTTTAGCTTCCAGCCACCGTACATTCTCTCTCTGGAAAGAAGTAAAACCATTTTGTTATTCTGTTATCCGTGGAAAAAAAGCGCCTCTTTCTTTCAAAATCGTGCTTCAGTTTTCTCCGAACAAGACCGTTGCATTATTGCAGAGTTCTGCATTTTCACTTTCTCCCGAACTGATAACAGGTCTGTATTTGAATCTCCAATATAAGAATAAGACCTTGTTTTGTATTACCGGAACATCTATGAAAACCTTTCTTCCCGGTAAAGAACTGGACCACCTTTGGGAGCAATATGTGATGGATTTTTTTCATCGCAGCGGATTATCTGTAGAAGAAGTTTAATCCTGTCAGAATAGGTTCTCCATTAATTTTCCAATAGAGTTATTCTGGCATTCCACGTCTGGAACCTTGCTTTCTTTTTCATCTCCCAGATAAAAGGCGATCATATCTACAAATTCACTGTTGGTAGGTCTGTATTCCAGAGGATATCCGGCAATCTCTTCCAGTCTTTCCCGATGATTTTCCCAACATACATTTACAATTGTACGAATATCATGCTCAATATTAGATGGCTTGGATTTAAATTTCTTTGCAAGCCTTGGATAAATATCTTTTGTGATCTTCATTGGTCTTTCCTGAAATTCCATTGTCATGCGTATGGCTTCCGCCACAAAATAATATCCTTTATATTTCGATGTCGCACCAAGTTTGCGTATCGTGCCGTATACCTCTCTCATTTTTGTCCCTCCCACAATAAGTTATACTTCTGATTCTGCATCTGCAGTCAGCCCTTGATTTGCCTCTACATATAATACGAGTTAAATTTGCCTTTTTTAGCATTTTGAGACGAAAATTAAGAAAATTGTAATATTTTTTAGAGATTTCGAGATAAAATTCTATAGAAAAACAGAATAACAGGATAAACTTTTCCAATTTTTCATATAAAAAGGACAGGCGTCCTAAATGCAATACTCATTTATGCGTCTGTCCCTTTTTGTCATAACTTATTTTGTCAGCATAAGCAGAATTTCATTGCTTCTCTGAACAAATCTGGTCATCTCTTCCGGTGAAAGCTGTTTATGGCTCAGCATGGCAAGATCATACAGTTCCTCGCAAATAACCGGGGTCTTATCAGAATCCTTGTTGTCTGCTACAAACTGAACCAACGGATGTTTCGCATTCAGAACCAAAGTTTCCTGACCACCAAACATAGATGGATCCATGCCGTACATATTATACATCTTCATCATATCCTGCATACGACGGCTCTCTTCAGAAAGGGTCATCATAGCAGCAACTTTTTCATTTTTCAGATTCTCAACCTTCACTTCCAGTTTGTCATTCTTCAATGCATCTCTGAATACTTCTGTAAGAGTCTTGGAAGTCTCCTCGTCAGTAGCTTCCTCCCCACGCAGTTCTTCTGTAAGATCTGCATCAATTCTCTTAAACTGGATAGTCTGATTCTTCTGCTCCAGATGGGAAATAAAAGCGCTGTCAATATTGTGTTTCAGAATAACAGCATCCTTCTTTGCCTCACGGAACATGTTAATATACTGACTCTGCTGAACCTCATCTGTTACATAGAAGATAGTAGTCTTCTCAGGCTCTTTCTCGTCTTTCGCGCCGTCCTCTTTCTTCTCTTCTGTGGATTCAACAGTCTCTTCTGTCTTAGTCTCATCTTCTGGTTTCCTGTTCTCTTCGATGCAATCTTTCAGAGTCAGATATTTGCCATCAATGTTCTTGAAGAGGATATAATCATTCATCTTATCTGAGAACTTACTGTCCTTAATGCAGCCATATTTGATAAATGGACTGATATCATCCCAGTATTTCTCGTAGGACTCACGGTCTGTTTTACACATTCCGGTAAGCTTGTCCGCTACTTTCTTTGTAATATACTCGGAAATCTTCTTCACGAAGCCATCGTTCTGCAGTGCAGATCTGGATACATTCAGTGGAAGATCCGGACAATCAATTACACCTTTCAGAAGAAGCAGAAATTCTGGAATTACTTCCTTGATGTTATCTGCGATAAATACCTGGTTATTGTACAGTTTGATCGTACCTTCAATGGAATCATATTCTGTATTGATCTTCGGGAAGTACAGAATACCTTTCAGGTTAAACGGATAGTCCATGTTCAAATGAATCCAGAACAAAGGCTCCTTATAATCCATAAAGACTTTACGGTAAAACTCTTTATATTCCTCATCTGTACAACTGTTTGGATGTTTCATCCACAATGGCTCCGGATCACTTAAAGATACCGGACGTTTATTGATTTTTACTTTATCTTTTGCAGGAGATACTTCTACGACTTCTTTCTCACCTTTGTCATTCTCTTTCTCCTCAGTCTTAGCATCCTCGTGGATACGCTCTACAATTACATCATCATCACGAAGCTCAGCCTCATCAATGGTCTCATACTCCTGCGGTGCATTTTCCTTAGACAGATAGATATTTACCGGCATGAAAGAACAATATTTCTCAATAATCTCTCTCATACGATATTCGTTGGAAAACTCTGTACTCTCATCATTTAAAAACAGAGTAATTTCAGTACCAACTGTAGTCTTATTGCCTTCCTGCATATCATACTCTGTACCACCATCACAGGTCCAATGTACTGGAGCAGCGCCCTCTTTATAAGAAAGAGTATCAATATGAACTTCATCTGCTACCATAAATGCTGAATAAAAGCCAAGTCCAAAATGACCGATGATCTGATCATCCGTGGTCTTATCTTTATATTTGGAAAGAAACTCAGTAGCTCCTGAAAAAGCAATCTGTGTAATATACTCTTCCACTTCATCGGCCGTCATACCAAGACCTGTATCAATAAACTTCAAAGTCTTCTCTTCCGGATTCACAATAACTTGTACTTCAGCTTTGTAATCATCCGGAAGTGTGTATTCACCCATAACATCAAGTTTCTTAAGCTTCGTAATTGCATCACAACCATTGGAGATTAACTCTCTTGCAAAAATGTCGTGATCAGAATATAACCATTTCTTTATAATTGGAAAAATATTTTCACTGTTAATTGATAAACTACCATGCTTCTCAGCCATGCAGCTCACTCTCCTTTGTCTTCTTAATTATACAAACTATAGTAATACCAAACTGACTAAAAGTCAAGGAAAATTTAGCACTCATTTTGATTGAGTGCTAGTAATATTGCTGTTCACTGGTAACATTCCGCGAGGTGTTTTTTGTGAACAAAGTTCACAGAAAACCCGAGAATCTCAGCGCGAAATCATGCGAATGCATGATTTCTGTGCATCGCGAAGCGTGTTACTGGTCACGGAGTGAACAGTAACCTAGTAATTATTATTAAAAGAAGGGAGACCATTTCTGGTCTCCCTCATTCGTTCTGCTCTCATTCACAATTACTGTTTATTTGAGAATCCACTATTATTTTTTCTTATTGCGGTAAACAAGAATTCCTACAATTAAGACAATCGCAACGATCAGAATAATTACAAATGGGAGGATTGGAGTATTATCCCCGGTCTTTACTGCATTCTTCTGATTTGCATCTGTTTTGTCTGCAGCCGGTGTCAGAGTCTGATTCGGTGCAGCATTTACAGTGAAATTAACCTGCTTGGTATCCTGTGTTCCAGTATTTACCCAGTTGCTTCCATCAAACTGCTGCTGATTATATGTGACAGTCAAAGTATAATTTCCATTCTTGCCCATGCGGAAAGTTGCAGAATATGGTGCGCCGTCCCAGCTTCTTGCCTCAAGGACCTCCCAGTTCAGCGGCTGATATCTTACATCTCCCTTAATCGGATTTTCAATATCCATACCTGCGCCAACTGCAGTGAAAGTAATCTTGGTCTCTGTAGTATAGTTTCCATCGGAGCTGATTCCTGTGATACTGTTATTCCCTGCATCAGATACAATCGATCCACGGCTTACAGTGACATTAACAGATACTACAAGGCTCAGGTTATCCGGATTTGTAACACCGTCTGGAAGAGCAACAGTACCTTTCACAGAGAACTTCTGTGCTTCTGTACTGTTCTGATTATATGCACTGCCCTTTACATCCCATTTTACAGAGGCATTCATATCGCCCTTGTTTGTAGTAATCTTAACAGTAGATGGAAGCTGCAGTCCAGCTGCTGACTTCTCAACCCCGTTTGCCAGACTGATATCAGATACTTTGCCTACAGCTGTAAGCTTGGCAGCAGCTTCTGTTACTGTAAAGCTTACTGGAATATTCAGGTAATCTGTCTGATCTGTCTTAATGGAAACAGTCTGTGTATAGGTTCCTGCTGCCAATCCAACTGCCGGTGCAACAGTAAAAGATACAGACTGGTTTGCATTTGCCTCTAATTCTGAAGCAGACGGAGCACTTACTGTAAATTCGTTTCCGCTTACACTTACAGCAATACCGGTTAATTTCACATTTCCAGTATTGGATACATTGATTGTAACTGCAGCCGGTGCTTCTTTGTAACCAACTTCTTTACTGTCGAATTTCACTTCGGAAATGTCGGTAGTAAATGAAGGAGCTGGAGTAATCTCCGGAGTCACTTCCGGGGTGACTTCTGGTGTTACTTCCGGAGTGACTTCTGGTGTCACTTCTGGAGTTACCTCTGGTGTCACTTCCGGAGTTACCTCTGGTGTCACTTCTGGTGTTACTTCCGGAGTGACTTCTGGTGTCACTTCTGGAGTTACCTCTGGTGTCACTTCTGGTGTTACTTCCGGAGTGACTTCTGGTGTCACTTCTGGAGTTACCTCTGGTGTCACTTCCGGGGTAGTTTCCGGTGCAGCTGGTTTCTCTGCTGGCTGCTGATCTGTATTCGTATCATCCTGCTTCTGCTCAGCTACTGTAAGCTTTGCAATAAAGGAAACCTTTACACCTTCCTCTGTTTCATAAGTGATCGTATCACTGTATTCTCCAACAGCTGTACCTTCTCTTGGCATAACCCATGCATCAACTGATTCTCCAGCCGCAAGAGAACCCAGATCCTTTACCATAAAATGTTCCGGACTGATTTCTTTGAAATTAAGAGTGCTGTTGCCAGTATTCTTAACAGTTACATTCTTAGTCATGGAAGAGTTTGCATTTTCCTGTGTGAAGCCTGCATTTACGGTTCCAAAATCAAGTACTGCAGTACCATCTTCTGCAGTATTTTCTGCAACAATTTCTGCTGTATACACAGGTTTCTGCTGGGCAGGGGATTCAGCTGAAGCTCCCTGATTTGCATCCTCAGCCTGTCCATTCTCAGGAACTTCCAGATAGCCTTCTGTTCCAATGTTAATCACACTGTCATCTGTAGTGATCTCAGACTGGGAATTGTCAGCAGAATTCTCTGTGTCCTGTCCATCTGCCGGCTGCATAACATCAGCGGAAGAATCAGTTGGTTCATCAGCACCAATGTCAATTACTTCCTCGGTTTGTGTATCTTCTGCTACATCCTGAGCCGGCTGTGTGTTCTCATCTGTCTGGGAACCTTCCGCAGGTGTATCCTCTGCTGCGATCTCCTGAACAGGGGTTTCCTCTGTCGGTGCAGCCTCCTGCTCTCCCTCTGGAAGCTCTGTTGTCTCTTCCGGAGCTTCTTCCGGTGTAGCCACAATTTCAACTGTATTTACTTTCAGTTCTCCGGTTATGCCCATTTCGGCCTTTCCGGTAATTTTCAGCTCGATCTTATTTCCAAGATCTTCATCAACAAGCTTATAGGTCTTCTCAGTGCCTACTTCAGTAAGCTGATCTCCAACTTTTCTTGACCAGCTGAACGTTACATAATCGTCTGTAAGTCCTTCCGGTGTAACCTTTTCATAATCGGCGCTAAGCTCAGAGCCTACAGCTGCAGTTCCCTTAATCTTAAGCTGACCTCCAAGTTCTCCCTCTGGTGCTGCTGCCGCAAATACCAGAGACGGAAGCAATGAAAGCATCATAAGAAAAGTCATGACCATTGCTATAATTTTCCTAGGTCTCATATGCCATCCTCCTTTACATTCCCCTTTTAGGCTGACCTGTAACATTATTGTAACATATTTTAAACATTTTCACAAGCACTTTTATTTTATTGTAATTCTTACAGTACATGTGACAGTGCTACTGTTCGCTCCGCGCACCGCAACCACTTCGCGCTGCACAGGAATCATGCATCCGCATGATTCCGCGCCCAGATTCTCGGGTTTTCTGTGAAATTTGTTTACAAAAAACACCTCGCGGAACATTGCCAGTGAACCATAACGCGATAGTTGCTGGTCACTTCTTTCTCCGGAAAACATCTTATGGGATGTATCTTCTCTTCTGAACAGTAACACATTATGTTCTCTTGTTTAGTGTCATTATAGCAACCTGATTTTATACTTATGTAATATGAATTTATCCGATAACTGTTCGGAATTCCAACCGGACATACTGCCTTTTCGCCATTTTCATCACCTTATGTGAAAGTCAGTTACTCTGCAGCTGCAAACCTCTGCTTCTAAAGATCATCCCTCCACAATCAGATATTTTCCATCTGGAAGGGCAAATACTTCACTTGCTTCTTCTAATTCTTCTTTACTCATGCCATCCACATCTGCACCCATTCCAGACAGATATTTTCGCACTTCGTCAATAGAATCTGCAACTACAGCCATGCAATCCTCCAGGAATTCCTCTGCTTCTTCGTAAGTTTCTGCAACCGGTTCATCAAAAAGCTGCTCCTGTTTTTCCAAAAATGTCTGAATACACTCCTCTGTATACATTTTTCCGACCTCCTGTTTTATAATAAAAGTTATAACTGTTTAGAGTCTGCTAAATAGTTATCAAAATTTTACTCTTCGCATTTTTCCTCATATAAATCAAGAATATCCTCTGGAGAATCCACAAGATAGTCCGCTCCATTTTTCAGCAGTTCTTCTTTTTCCCTGTATCCCCACAAAACACCTACCGTGTACATTCCGGCTGCTTTTCCAGTTTGCATGTCTGTTCCGGAGTCTCCCAGATACATACACTCTTCTGGCTTAATTCCAAACTGCTCCGCAATTTTAAGCGGACCATCTGGTGCTGGTTTCTTTCTTACAGAATCACTTTGTCCCATAACTGCATCAAAAATCTGAGACCCAAACATTCTTTCCACCACTTTCACGGCTGCTTCATGTGGTTTATTTGAACACACCCCCAGCTTCACGCCTCTTTTTTTCAACTCTTTTAAGGTTTCCGGCATTCCCGGATAATGCTGTATTTTGTAAAATGGGTCTTTATCAAATTCTTTTCTATATAACGCTCTTGCTTCCTCATAGTGCAGCAATTCCGGATCTCCTGCATCGACCAGAAGTCTTTTTACCAGCATGTCAGCACCGTTTCCGCAATAGTATCTGTAATTTTCTATAGGCATTGGTTTCAAACCGTATTTTTTTACAACTTCATTTCCTACAACAGCCATGGAATCCAACGTGTAGGCTAAAGTTCCGTCCAGATCAAAAATACATGCTTTTATCATTTTCTCATTCCCCTTATATTGATTTTCATTTTCTTAAGTTCATAAACCAGTCTTCCTACAGGAAGCCCAACCACATTATTGTAGTCTCCGTGGATTCCTTTTACGTAAATTCCAAATTTCCCCTGGATTCCATAGCTTCCTGCTTTATCCATAGGCTCCCCTGTTTTTATATATTCCAGAAGCTCTTTCCTGGAAACAGGATAAAATTCAACATCGGTCCTTTCACTGAAAGTATAAGGCTTCCAGATACCCTGTTCTTTTACAAGAAGGGTTACACCGGTATAGACCTGATGGGATTTCCCCTGAAGTTTTAACAATGTATCTAATGCATCTTCTTCATCTGACGGCTTTCCAAGAATCTTTCCTTCAAATGCAACTACGGTATCCGCACCAATGATCAGACAAGGTTCACTTTCATTTTCAAGTCTGTCTGCAACCGATATTGCTTTATCCTGCGAAAGCTTTTCCACCGTTTCCGCTGGATCTGTCAGGTTGGTTTTCTCTTCCCCATTGCTTACAACCACAGAAAAAACCACACCGGTTCTTGCAAGCAGTTCCTTTCTTCGTGGGGACCCCGAAGCCAAAACAATTTTCTCCATAATCTCTCCTTTTCTGTCTTAACAGTATAACCCTCCATTTATATGGGTGCAACGATTTTTTTCTTTTCTTTTTGCGTAAAAAGTATTACAATATAGACAACTCCATTAAGCTTTGTTTAGACAGATGGAAAATACCGAAAGGAGCAGACAATATGGCTAAGATTAACAAATATTGGGGAATGGTTGCACTCGGAGCAGCAACAGCAGCAGTAGCCGGTGCCGTAGCAGCAGCTTTTGCCAAAAGACATGCTTTGGAAGAGGCAGCTGACCTTGAAGATGATTTTGAAGATGAGCAGGAAGATGACGAGCAGCCTGAAGCAAAGGATGTCCACGAAGATTTCGTAACCTGGGAAGCTACTTCCGAAGATGAAAAAGATGATGAAACCGAAGGCTCTGAGGAGCCTGATTCACAAGAAAGTTCAGAGGATACAGAAGAGGATTCTGCTGAAAATGCAGAAGAGCAGGATAATGCTATAGCCGATGCTCTTGAAAAAGCAGCGAAAGATGAAGATAAATTCGAGGAAGAACTTGCTGAAGCTGAGAAAGAGCAGGACGAAGAAGAAGCTTCTATCCACATTGATTAATTGCAGGTAAATTCATAATTATTCCACATTTTACAAATAGTGACAATCAGGCTTGCCACTTTCGTTGACAGTATTTAGATTTCACTTTGCAAGAAGAAGTTCCAACAGAATTTTCTATTGCAAAAACCCCCACGGCAATTTGAATATAATTTTCCGTGGGGGTTTCTTTTACGCTTTTGGAAGTTTAAATGAACTCTTAAGAGAAACAATACGGTTAAATACCGGTGCCCCTTCTTTGGAATCATGAATGTCTGCACAATAAAAGCCATTTCTTACAAACTGGTAACTATCCAGTCCTTTGGCTTTCAGAAGCTCTGGTTCAACATAAGCAGACATCTCTATAAGAGAATTCGGGTTCAGATTCAGTTCTCCTGTCTCTTTATCATAAACACCCTTTTCCTCATCTACGATATTCTCATAAAGACGTACCGGAACCTTACCTGCATTTGACGCTTCAACCCAGTGAATGGTTCCTTTTACTTTACGTCCGTCAGGTGCATTTCCGCCCTTTGTTTCCGGATCATAAGTACAATGTACAGCAGTAACTGTTCCATCATCCAATGCCTCGAAACCTGTGCATGTAACAAAATATGCATTCATAAGACGAACTTCCGTACCAAGGAAAAGTCGTTTGTATTTCTTTGGAGGATCGATCATAAAGTCTTCTCTTTCAATATAAAGTTCCTTTCCAAATGGAACCTTTCTGCTACCAAGGGCTTCATTTTCCATATTGTTCGGAGCATCCAGATATTCCACCTGTCCTTCCGGATAATTGTCAATGATCAGTTTGATCGGATCAAGGACTGCCATATAGCGAGGAGCCTTTAATTTCAGATCCTCACGGATACAGTACTCGAGCATTGCATAGTCTACTGAACTGTCAGCTTTGGATACACCACAAAGTTCCACAAACTTCTGAATAGATTCAGGTGTGTAACCACGGCGACGTAAACCGGAAATAGATACCAGTCTTGGATCATCCCATCCGTCAACAATTCCATTCTCTACCAGCTTCTTAATATAACGCTTACCTGTTACTACATTCGTCAGATACAGCTTTGCAAACTCAATCTGCTTCGGAGGATGTGGATATTCCAGTTCTCTTACAACCCAGTCATATAATGGTCTGTGATCTTCAAATTCCAGAGTACAAATGGAATGTGTAATTCCCTCAATTGCATCCTCAATAGGATGAGCAAAATCATACATCGGGTAAATACACCAGGTATCTCCTGTTCTGTGATGGCTTACATGAGCTACACGATAGATAACCGGATCTCGCATGTTCATGTTTGGAGAAGCCATGTCAATCTTTGCTCTCAGAACTTTCTCACCATCAGCATATTTGCCTTCTTTCATCTCTTCAAAAAGCTGAAGATTCTCTTCTACAGTTCTGTTGCGATACGGACTCTCTTTGCCAGGCTCCTTTAAAGTTCCACGATATTCTCTGATCTGGTCCGCAGTTAAATCGCAGACATATGCCTTACCCTTTTTAATCAGTTTTACTGCGGCTTCATACATCTGTCCGAAATAATCGGAAGCAAAGAACAGTCTGTCCTCCCAGTCAGCTCCCAGCCATTTTATATCGGCTTTAATGGACTCAACAAACTCAGATTTCTCCTTAGTCGGATTGGTATCATCAAAACGCATGTTGAATTTACCATTGTACTCTTTCGCCAGTCCGGCATTTAAAAGAATGGATTTGGCATGTCCTATATGAAGATAACCGTTTGGCTCTGGCGGAAAACGTGTATGAACGGTGTCATAAACTCCTTCTGCCAGGTCTTTATCAATGATATTCTCAATAAAATTTTTGGAAACCTTTTCGTTCTCCATGGTTCTTCCTCCTGATATCAACTCTTTTATAGCATAAATTCCAATATCTGTCAGAGCATGTTAAAAAATTTTCTTCAATATGTGTATCGGGAATAATTTCTCAAACATGTTCTGTTCTTTGATGATTTATCTTATCATAAATAGGTGCATTTTAAAAGTTTTTCTTAAAAAATTGTTGATTTTTATCCCTATCTATGAGAGTATATTAATTTATGCTACAAAAAAATCCCTGATATATAATCAGGGATTAAAAAGAGCTGATGACGGGAATCGAACCCGTGACCTCCGCCTTACCAAGGCGACGCTCTACCGACTGAGCCACATCAGCACTCTCATGTTCGGCATTTCTGCCGCTCACAGTTGATTATATTACCAGAAGGTTATCTTGTTGTCAACACTTATTTTCAAATTTTTTCAAAAAATATGAACCATTTATGATAATGTCCTAATATACCATAAAGGAAAATGTCCCAATGTAGTATAATGCTTCCATCAACAG